>JALLOH010000079.1 GCA_027717655.1 Acidobacteriia bacterium AH_259_A11_L15 | reverse complement strand
GGCGCCCACCCGCGAAAGAATCAGCAGCAGGTAGATGACCCAGAGAACCGAAGACAGCGCCACCTTGGGGTCGCGCAGCCAACCTTCCCCCCACTCGTTCGCCGCTCCCACTACGCCCACTGAAATCCCCAGGGTGATGAAAGGGAAACCGATGCCCAGGGCCTTGCGGCCCAGTTCGTCGATGGTCTCCAGCGGCGGCAGCCGATAGTAGAACGCCCGCGGTTGCCGCCGCTTCAGTTCCCGCTCCTGGATCAGGTACATTACCCCGGCCAGAAACGCCAAAATCAGCGCGGCGTACCCCACCAGGGTGAACGCCACGTGCACGAAGACCCAGGTCTCCCTCAGCAGCGGGGTCACCACCGTCGAGGGCCGCTGGCTGGCCGCCGCCGCCAGCGTCATCACGAACACGATGGGAAAGGCGAACACGCTCAGCGAGGCCATCTGGTAGCGCCAGTACACCAGCAGGAAGCCCGCCGTGATCAGGAAGGCGAAGAGCGAGGTGGCCCCGGCAATCGTGGTGGCCGGGAACCGCCCCAGGGACAATCCCTGTTCCACCAGCGAGACGAAATGAAAGAGGAATCCCAGCCCGAACGCCAGCAGCGCACTGCGAAACCACCTCGGCCGCTGGCGCACCACCGTCAGGGTCGCATGCACCAACCCCAGCGAGTACAGCACCAGGGCCACCCACAACCACAGCGTGCTCATTCTTGGCCTCTTTGTTTCAGGCGCCTACTGCTCCCATGGGGACTGCGGCGGCACAAACAAAACAGAGGATTCATTATAGCACTCGCCAGTTGCCACCCCCGCACTAGGACTCCACATCGTGATTCCGAGTGCAGCGAGGAATCTGCTTTTCTGGCCGGCCGCTTGGGCGCCCGTGCCGGCTGTGCTAAGATGCGCCTCGTGGCGCAGGGAGGAAGCAGACTAGATGCCCGCTAGGAAACGCGTGCTCAGTGGCATGCGTCCCACCGGCCGCCTTCACCTGGGGCATCTCGTCGGAGCCCTCGAGAACTGGATCAAGCTGCAAGACCAGTACCAGTGTTTCTTCTTCGTGGCCGACTGGCACGCCCTTACCACCGACTACGCCGACACCAGCCAAATCACCGACAACACTTGCCAGATGGTCACCGACTGGCTGGCCGCCGGGCTCGACCCGGAGAAGGCTACCTTCTTCGTCCAGTCCCGCGTCCCCGAGCACGCCGAGCTCAGCCTGCTCTTTTCGATGATCACCCCGCTCGGCTGGCTCGAGCGCGTCCCCTCCTACAAAGAACAGCGCGAGCAAATCCGCGACAAAGACCTCGGCACCCACGGCTTCCTGGGCTACCCCGTCCTCCAGGCCGCCGACATCCTCATCTATAAGGCCCACTTCGTCCCCGTCGGCGAGGACCAGGTCGCCCATGTCGAGCTCACCCGCGAGATCGCCCGCCGCTTCAATTCCTTCTACAAGGCGTCCAGGGGGCGGAGGGTTTTTCCCGAGCCGGAAGCCCTGCTCACTCCCACCCCCAAGCTCCCCGGCCTCGATGGCCGCAAGATGTCGAAGAGCTACGGAAACGTCCTGGAGCTGGCCGACGAGCCTGAGACCATCCGCGAAAAAGTCTCCGCCATGCTCACCGATCCCCAGCGCGTCCGCCGCACTGATCCCGGCCGGCCCGAGATTTGCCCCGTCTTCGGCTACCACCGCCGCTACTCGACCGAGGCGGTAATCAAGCAGGTGGACCGCGACTGCCGCACCGCCGCCATCGGCTGTGTGGACTGCAAGGCGCTGATGGTCGAACACCTGCTCCCCGTGCTCGAGCCCATCCGCGAGCGCCGCCGCCAGTACGAAGCCAGGCCCGAAAGCGTCGCGAACATCCTGGCCGAAGGCTCCCGGAAGGCCCGGGGCGTCGCCCGCCGCACCATGAACCAGGTGCGCGAGGCCATGCAGATGGTTTTCGACTGGGAGAAACGCAAGCGCCTCCGGGCCAAGGCAGAACGGACCCCTTAGAAGGAGCCAGTGGACGCGCGCACCGTGGAGACCCACCCCAGCCTGCAACTGGAGGTCTACGAAGGCCCGCTCGACCTCCTGCTCGACCTCATCCGCAAGCAGGAGATCAACATCTTCGACATCCCCATCGCCCGCATCACCCAGCAGTACCTCGACTTCCTCCACAGGATGGAGCAGATGAATGTGGAGATTGCCGGCGACTTCATCCTCCTGGCCGCCACCCTCATCCACATCAAGTCGAAGATGCTCCTGCCGCCCGACCCCCTGGCCAAGCCCGACGAAGACGAAGACCCCCGCACCGACCTGGTCCACCGCCTGCTCGAGCACGAGAAATACAAGAACGCCGCCCAGATGCTCCAGCAGAAGCAGCTTTTGGAGCAGGCCACCTGGTCGCGGCCCGATGTCTCCGCCTTTGCGGGCGAGCAGGGCGAGCTGGTGGTTACCCTCTGGGACCTGGCCAAGGTCTTCCGCGAAGTGTTGGTGCGGCCGCCCGAGGCGCCTGCGCTGGAAATCGCGCGGGAAGAGCTCACCGTGCCCCAGATGGTCGAGGAAGTCCGCCGGGTGCTCCGCGAAACCGAGGCGCCCGTGCCCCTGCTCGACCTCTGCCGGCGCTACCCCACTCGCCGCGGCCTGATCGCGCTCTTTTTGGCGCTGCTCGAGCTGGTGCGCCTGGAAGCGGTGGTGGCTTTGCAGACGGAACCCTTCGGGCCCATCTTTCTCCGCAAGCACAGGCTGTTCGACCTCGTGTTTTCCGAGGGCGCTTCGGACAAGATCGACCACTACCAATAACCGATGGAACCTGACTCCCTCAAAGCCCTGCTGGAAGCCATCATCTACGTCTCGGAAGAGCCGGTGACCATCAGCCAGCTCGAGAAAGCTCTCGGCCTCGGACGCGACCAGTTGCGGGGGGCCCTCAATGAATTGGTCGAAGCCAGCCGCGCCACCGACCGCGGCGTCGGAATCCGCCAGGTGGCCGGCGGCTACCGGATGTCCACCAAGGTTGAGCACCACGAGCGGGTGCGCAAGTTCGTCCGCAGCCAGAAACCTCCGCTGCGGCTGTCGATGCCGGGGCTGGAAACCCTGGCCGTCATCGCCTACAAGCAGCCCATCACCCTGCCGGAAATCAAGGCCGTCCGCGGCGTCGACCCTTCCAGCGCTCTGGCCACCTTGCTCGAAAAGGGTCTCATCGTCACCGCCGGGCGCAAGCAGGTTGTCGGGCGGCCCATCCTGTACCGCACCTCGAAGGAGTTCCTGATTCGCTTTGGTCTCAAGGACATCGAGGAATTGCCCAGCCTGGAGGAGTTCGAGCGCTTGGCTCGCGCCTCGCTGGGCGAAGTCGAACCCACCCCGACAGCGTCGAGCGAATCCGCCGCCACAGACTCGCCCGCGTCGCAAGAGTCCCGTCCCGCCGGGAAGCCGGAAGAAGCCGCGGAGGCCGGCCCCGGCAGAGATCAGGCCTCCCCGAGCGGGAGTCGAGGGGCGGGCAATGCCTGAGCGCCTGCAAAAGCTGCTGGCGCGGGCGGGCATCGCCTCCCGGCGTACTGCCGAGAAGCTCATCGAAGGCGGCGCCGTGCGCGTCAACGGCCAGGTGGTCACCCGGCTCGGCACCAAGGCGGACCCCGAAACCGACCGCATCGAAGTCGAAGGCTGCCGCCTCCGCTTTCCCTCGCGACCCGCCTACCTGGTGCTGAACAAGCCTCGCGGCACCGTCGCCACCGCCTCGGACCCCAAGGGCCGGCCTACCGTTTTCGATTTGCTTAAAGGAGTCCGCCAGCGCGTCTTCACCGTCGGCCGCCTGCCGTACGATGTGGAAGGCTTGCTGCTTCTTACTAGTGACGGCGCCTTCGCCGACGCCCTGCTGCGCGGCTCTTTGCCGCAAACCTACTGGGTCAAGCTCAAAGGCCGCTTGCGCGACCAGGAGGAGGCACGCCTGGAGAGAATCGCCGCCCGCCACCAGCACCTCCCCCTCCGCCTGCGACAGGTGAAGTCGGGGCCGAATCCGTGGTATGAAGGTACCCTGGTGGAGCCGCGCGAAGACTGGCTGCGCACGGCCTTGTTCCGCCAGGGCCATCCGGTGGAGAAGCTCAAGCGGGTGGCCATCGGCCCCTTGCGGGCCCCGAAGCTGGCCCCGGGCCGCTACCGGGAGTTGACGGCCCACGAGGTGGAGCGGCTGCGCCGGGACGCCCGCCGGACCCTCTCCGACCTCCGGCAGAAGCGCGCCGGCTGAACCGACAACGCGGAGCTGACTGGATGACCAAGAAGCCTTCTCCCGGCCTCGTTCCCTCTTACGTTGCCAGCCTCAAGTCCTACGTCCCCGGCAAGCCCATCGAAGAAGTTGAGCGTGAGCTCGGCCTCACCGCCATCAAGCTGGCCTCGAACGAGAATGCCCTGGGGCCGTCGCCCAAGGCCATCGAAGCCCTCCAGCGCTTCCTTTCTCGCTCCCACCGCTACCCGGATGCCGCCGGCACCTACCTGCGGGAAAAATTGTCGGCCCGGCACGAGCTCGGCTTGGAGCATATCGTCCTGGGCAACGGCTCTACCGAGCTGATCCAACTGCTGTGCCACATCTACCTCGAGCCGGGAAAAACCGGCCTCACTTCCCAGGGCACATTCGTGATGTTCCCCCTGGGAGTGCGCAGCGCCGGCGGCGACGTGGTGCAGGTCCCGCTCAAGGACCTTGCCTACGACCTCGAGGCCCTGGCGGCGCGCATCGACGACTCGGTTCGCATCCTCTATCTCGCCAACCCCAACAACCCCACTGGCACCTTGTTCACCGCCTCGGAGATGGACCGCTTCCTGGGGAACGTTCCCGAAAACGTTCTGGTGGTTCTTGACGAAGCCTACTGCGATTACGTCCAGCGCCCCGACTACTCCCGCTCGCTCGACTACGTCCGCCAGGGCCGCTATCTCATCGTCCTGCGCACTTTTTCTAAGGTGCACGGCCTGGCCGGCCTGCGCATCGGTTACGGCCTGGGCCATCCGGAAGTGGTCGACGCCCTCAACAAAATCCGCTCGCCCTTCAATGTTTCCAACCTCGCCCTGGTGGCCGCCGAGGCCGCGCTCGACGATGCCGAGCACATCCGCCGCTCGGTCGAGTCCAACCGCCGCGGGCTCCAGTTCCTCTCCCGCGAGCTGCCCCGGCTCGGCCTGCGCTGCGTCCCTTCCTTCGCCAATTTCATGTATTGCGAGAGCGGCCGCGACGCCAAAGAAGATTTCCGGGCCCTGCTCAAGATGGGCGTCATCGTCCGACCCATGGGCTTTATGGGCCTGCCCCGCGGACTGCGCGTCACCGTGGGGACCGAAGAAGAAAACCGGAAGGTGGTCGAAGCCTTGGCCCGGTTGCAGGAGAGCTCGTCCGCTGCGGCCGTTTCCCGGCAGCGTGCAGGAGACTAGCCGATGTCCGATCCCATCGACGACATCCTGAAGCGGACGAAAGTCATCGCCGTGGTCGGCCTCTCCTCCAAGCCCCACCGCCCCAGCCACGGCGTCGCCCGCTACCTGCAGTCGGTCGGCTACCGCATCCTCCCGGTGAACCCGAACGAGACCGAAGTGTTGGGCGAGAAGAGCTACCCCCGCCTCGAGGACGTGCCCATCAAGGTGGACACGGTGAACGTCTTCCGCCGCGCCGAGTTCGTCCCGCCCGTGGTCGACACCGCCATCCAGATCGGCGCCAAGGCCGTCTGGATGCAGGAAGGAGTCATCCACGAGGAAGCCGCCCAGCGCGCCCGAGAGGCCGGCCTCGACGTGGTGATGGATCGCTGCATCCTCAAGGAGCACAAGAGGCGACTCGGCTGAGCTGTTTCAGTTCGTTACGCAGCCCTGCCGTGCTAAGATGTTAGGGACTTGCAGGGGAGGCTTGTATGTCGCCGTCGTTCATTCTGGATCCAGTTTTGCAGCAGTATTCGTTGCAGGTGCAGGATTTGCTGGAGCAGCACAACAACGCGGGGTTGACGCGTGAAGAAATTGGGACCTTGCTAGAGGGACCGCCTCCCGCAGATCCGCAGGCATTGAGAGGGTATCAACAGCGAGTGGACCGTCATGCCAACAAGCAGTTTGACAAGGTCCGGAAAGTTTGCCGGGCGATGTTCGAAGGGGGATTTGAGGGCTGGGGGTTTATCTGGCACAGGCATGCTAAACCCGATATACGATGGCATGTGGTTGCCAAAGTCGCAGACGGCTACCGAACCCCGGTCCTGACTGTTCTACCTGTTGGTCAGATCGCCCAAAGCGAGTTAAAGGAGTTTCAAACCAGAAAACGTTCCGTAACTCGAATTGAGCTCGCTCATGTAAAGGCGCTAGAAAACTATGCTCGAGGTCTGCCTCCTGGTCGTGACCGCAAGACGCTCTTGAGGGAGATCGAAGAACGACTTAACGCGGTTGAAATTCGCAACCTCCGACTTGCAGCCCTAAATATGGATAGCGGCATGAGCCTCGAGGATTTTCAACAGCTTACAAATCCACGGGATAGAAGGCTTCGGATTTTCACAAAGCAGACCAAGCTTTATGTTGACTTGCAGAAAAAGGCAAACAAGGAGCTCCTAGAACTCATTGAAATGTACGGGGCTTTCAAGCGCATCATTGGCAGAGATGTGAAGGAGCTAGGCGAGGGAGCTGGAAAGCTGGACAAGGCGAAGCCTTAGGTCATGAGAGAAGATATCCGCGATATCAAGGTGAAACATATTGTTCCCGATCCAGGGAACCTTAGAAAGAGCTTTGATGCTGCCGACATCGAGGCTCTAGCTGAAAATCTGCTCGAAGTAGGGCAAACCGACCCTATTCAAGTCTTTGTGCGTGAAAAACGAGACGGTAGGACGATCTATGACTTGTTCGATGGCGAACGCAGGTGGAGGGCGGCCAAACTCAAGGGCATAAAGACCCTAAGAGCGATCATTATCCCTAGGCCGACTGAAAATGAGCTCCTGGTGAGAAGAATCAGCCGGATGATGCAGACACGTGACTACAGCTTTCAGGAACAGGTCACGGCACTAGAAACCGGGCTCAAGGCGCTGGGAGTTTGGAAGAAGCCGGAAAAATGGGGCAATGTAGCACCAAAATTAGGAGTTAAGCCAGAGCAACTGCGCGAACGAATGAGAATCGTCTGTCTGTCGCCCAAACTGCGCAGCCAGTTTTTTCACGGAAAATTAGACTATACTGTTGCTCAACAGCTTGGCCGACTCGATGAACCTCGCAAACAGGAACAAGTTGCTAACTTCATAACGCAGTACCACCTTTCCAACCGATTTGTGACCGCGAAATTCATGACTACGGTCATCGAGCATCCTGAGAGTCCTCTTATTGAGGTATATGACCTGGCCCGCAAGGAGCTGGCAGACGCGGTTTACGCCAAGACTCGTCTCGGTACAGAAATAAAGAAGAGTTTGCAGCAAGAGATTAACGAGTTCATAGATACACTTATGAATGTTGAAAAGGTTCTGGAACGCGGAGCTCGGGACGGGTTTTTCAAGGAAATATTTGCTTCCGAATTCGAAAGAGCCCGGACTATCGGAGCCCTAGTGCGATTGAGGAAAGTTGTCGAAGGTTTCCTGCAAGCGGTCGAGACTAGGTTCGGCAGGGATTACGACAAGGTCCTGTCACAAGCAGAAAGGAAATCGTTGCCAGTAAGATCAGACGATGCCGATTAGCTTCACGGATGCTACGGTGATGCCGGGGCCAGCCGGTAAATCTTCATCCGCGGCCGCAGCCCTACCGTGAGCACGGCTACGTGCTGCCCGTCGGGCGAGACCCAGAAGTCCTGGATTTTCTCCTGCGGCAGCACCTGCTGCTTGCGATCCCGGGCCGGATCGTACGCCGTCAGCCACCCCGACCGCTCCCCCGGCGCCTCGGGCTCGATGAACAGCACCGTCTCCCGCCGCGGCCACCACTGGTAGCGCCCGAAAGGAACCGGCCAGTGCTCCACCGGGCTATCGGCGGCCAGCACGCGCACGGCCAGCTCCTCCTGGCCCACGAAGTAGGAGACCCGGGTCTCGTCCGGGCTGGCCTGCAGACCGCCTATGTAGTCCTCCACCTCCGCCAGCAGCTCCAGCTCGCCGCTCCGCAGGTCGCCCCGCGCGAGCTGTGGCGGGCGGGCAAACTCCGGGTCGCGCTCCACCCCTACCATCTGCTGTGCCCGGGGCAGCCAGGCCACCGCCGCAAAGACGTGATGCGGGAACAAGGG
>JALLOH010000794.1 GCA_027717655.1 Acidobacteriia bacterium AH_259_A11_L15 | reverse complement strand
GCGGAAGGGGCCTCTCTGGACGCGCTCACCAGCTCGCGGGTCAACTGGAAAGAGGTTCTGCCACGGACGCAGCTTGCGGCGGATACACAGCATGTCTTCGAGAACGAACTCCACTCCACCGGCCCCATTACCCACGTCCGGTTCAATATTTTTCCGGACGGGGGAGTGAGCCGTCTGCGAGTCTTCGGGCAAATCCGCCGGGAAGGCAGGTAGGCGAGTGGGGGAGGGGTTGCAGCGGCTGAACGCGCTCCCGGG
>JALLOH010000793.1 GCA_027717655.1 Acidobacteriia bacterium AH_259_A11_L15 | reverse complement strand
CTTCGTCAAAGACCTCCTTTTTCCTGTCGGCCAGCCGCTTGAAGGCGACGAAGGCCTCACCCAGCGCCTCGTCGTCCAGCTTAAAGCCCAGCTCCTCCAGGCGCTTCCGATAGGCATGGCGGCCCGAATGCTTGCCAAGCACCAGATCGCTCTGGGTCTTGCCGATCGACTGGGGAGTCATGATCTCGTACGTGCTGGCATCCATGATGACGCCGTGCTGGTGGATGCCCGCCTCGTGGGCGAAGGCGTTCTTGCC
>JALLOH010000792.1 GCA_027717655.1 Acidobacteriia bacterium AH_259_A11_L15 | reverse complement strand
GGCTAAGATCTTGCATCGTCGTATCCAAACCGGCCATAGTGGTACGGTCTTTGCCGTGGCCGTCAGCCCGGATGGCCGGCGGCTCACCTCGGCCAGTTCGGGCGGAAGTGTGCGCATTCGGAATCCAGAAACAGGAGAGCTGCTGGCTACTTTGGCATCGTTGCGCCAACGGAAAGGTTGGTTGGTGGTGACGCCAGATGGGTTGTTTGATGGGTCGCCCCGAGCGTGGGAGCACATCCTCTGGCGGTTCCGGGGG
>JALLOH010000791.1 GCA_027717655.1 Acidobacteriia bacterium AH_259_A11_L15 | reverse complement strand
CACAATACCCACGCTTGAGGGATGGATGCTGACAGTATCACTAACTTTAACCTTGAAAGATCGTGAGTTTACATTGCGCCCATTGACCTGTATATGCCCATGACTCACTAGCTGCCTTGCGAATTTTCTAGTTGTTGCAAAACCGCATCTGTATACTGTACTATCGAGCCTACGTTCAAGATCCTGTATTATCAAATCTGGACCCTTTCCATGTCCAAAATAACCACGAAATTGTCTTTCGCGCAAACCATAAATC
>JALLOH010000790.1 GCA_027717655.1 Acidobacteriia bacterium AH_259_A11_L15 | reverse complement strand
CCTCCATGACCGCCGAAGTCAGCCGCTGTTCCAGCCCCCGGACCGAGGTCTGGTTCTCGAAGGCGGGAACGGCGACCACCTCGAGGTCGGGGGGGAGGCTCGTTCCCTGGCCCCCCACGCGGTACCCACAGCCCGCCGAAGCCAGCAAGCAACACAGGAGGATTCCAACGGTCTTAGACCACCAGGGTTTCCGCAATCTCCACCGCCGTGCGCGCCGTCAGGCGCAGATTGTCCACCACCGCCCACAGCCAGAAGC
>JALLOH010000789.1 GCA_027717655.1 Acidobacteriia bacterium AH_259_A11_L15 | reverse complement strand
AACCGGAGGAGAGCGGCGAGGGCGCCTACCGGGTGATGGAAGCCACGCTCAAAGACGCCGGGCTCCAGCCGGAAGACATTGCCTACATCAATGCCCACGGGACTTCGACTCCGGTGGGCGACAAGATTGAAACCGCCGCCATCAAGCGCCTCTGGGGCGAGCACGCCAAGAAAGTGGCCGTCAGCTCCACCAAGTCCATGACCGGGCACCTGCTGGGCGGGGCCGGGGGGCTCGAAGCCGGGTTCACCATACTGGCC
>JALLOH010000788.1 GCA_027717655.1 Acidobacteriia bacterium AH_259_A11_L15 | reverse complement strand
GCTGACCGGGGACAAGACCCCCGGGCAGGTCGCCAAGGCGTACGGCGTGCACGCCAACTCCGTCGGGCTCTGGAAGAAGACGCTTCTGGAGAAGGGCCCGGAGATCTTCGCCCAAGACAACACCGTCGAGCAGTACGAGCGACGGATCGCGGATTTGGAGCAGCTGCTGGGCAAGAAGGAGGTGGAGATCGCCCTTTTAAAAAACTTCTTGGGCCGCAGCAGTTGAGCGTGACCGAGAAGGTCGAGCTCGTCGAGGC
>JALLOH010000787.1 GCA_027717655.1 Acidobacteriia bacterium AH_259_A11_L15 | reverse complement strand
CCGCCACGAAGGCGGCGTCACCATCAAGTGGCTCGAGCGCCTCCCCGACGCCACCCTCCGCCTCGTCCCCGAAAATAAACACCACCCTGCTACCCCCTTGCCTCGCACCCCCGATAACCCCGTCATCGGCCTGGTTGCCTGGTGGTGGAATCGGCAAAGATGACCCAGAGCCGCAGCTCAAGTGCCAGGCAATACTCCTCCCATCTGCAACTCTCGCCCTGAGCCTGCCGAAGGGTGGTGGAATCGGCAACGCTGAG
>JALLOH010000786.1 GCA_027717655.1 Acidobacteriia bacterium AH_259_A11_L15 | reverse complement strand
CTGAAGGACTTGGCGCGGCAGATTTTCCTCTCCACTCTGGAAGAAGTGGAGGTCCCCTGCCTGTTCGAGCGCAAGCTGGAACGGCGAGGAAACGAGCTCCGGTTCGGGAATCCCTCGGCTGCGCTTCCCTCGGCGCCGCTCGGGACAGGCGGGACAGGCGGGGCAAGGGACAGCATCAACCTGGACGCGTTCAAGAGCATTTGGGTGTTCAGCTTCGGCAAGGCGGCCTGGGCGACTTTCCGGGCGCTGTGCGACGC
>JALLOH010000078.1 GCA_027717655.1 Acidobacteriia bacterium AH_259_A11_L15 | reverse complement strand
TCGCTCTCCAGCTCCTCCTTGCTCTCCGAGCTGAACAGGTAGCGCAGGAAGGGCACCCGGGCCAGCCCCGGCCAGCCGGAGATGGTAACGGTCTCGCTGCGCTCGATGATGCCGCCCAGGATGTTCACCTCGCCCTCCCGCAGGCGGATACTGTGCTCGATGGTGCGCTGGCCGAAAATAGGCTGGTCGATGCCGCCAATGTTCACCCGCCCGGTTACCGAAGAAACCTCGACTTTCACGTCCAAGGTAACCTCCCGGTTCGAGTGCACGTGCGGGGTCACGTCCAGGTTCACGCCCACGTCTTTGAACTGGAACTGGGTGTTCACCAGCGGATTGATCCCCACGCCGCCGATCCCCGGCTGGAAACTACCGGTGGCGAAGGGCACGCTGTCGCCGATGCGCAGCGAGGCTTGCTGGCCGTCGGTGGCGCGCACTTCCGGGTTTTGCAGAATCTTGGTGGTGCTGTCGGTCAGCAGGATCAAGGCGGTGGCGCTGGGGAGGACGATGCTGAAGTCGCGGCTGCCGACTCGATCCAGCTCGTCCAAACGCACCCCGCCCGCTTCGCTGTCCTCCGGCTGGATGGCGGTGCGCGGGGTGAAGATGAGCGGCACCGTGCTCGAGGGGAGAATGCCGAGGTCGCGGGCGCGGTCGCGGCGCGCTTGCAGGATCGCCACCTGGATGAGCACTTCCGGCTGGGCTTGGTCAAGGTCCCGGATGATTTTCTCGGCCACCGCCACCTTGTCGGGCGTGTCCCGGATGATGATGGCGTTGTTGGCTGTGCTGGGCGTGATGCGCTTGATGTCCAGCAGCGTGCGCAGGGTTTGCACCACCTCGTTCAATTGCGCGGGCTCGATGGCGTTGGAAAGGAAGAACGTCCGGATGACCTGCTCTTCATAGGCCTGGCGGTTCGCGGGCGTATCCGGGATCACCATGATGGTGTTGGGGGTGACCGTCTTCCAGAAGGTCTTGGTCATCAAGCTCACGATGTCCAGCGCCTGCTCCAGCGTGGCCCGCTCCAGCGCCACCGTAATCCGCCGCGACTGGAAGTTCGGATCGAAAATCACGTTGATCCTGGCCAGCCGCCCGATGGTCTCAAACACTCGTTTCGCGTCCTCCGTCACCTGCAAATCGATGGGTTCGCTCGAGAGCGGTCGCAATTGCGGTGGAGCCGAGGGCACTTGCGTCAGCAGCTCCGCGGGCTGCTCCGGCCCGGCCCGGGCGGGCTCCTGGGCCTGGCGCTGGGCCACGATCATCTCCAGCGTCCGCCCCAGCTCCTGCTCGGCCACGAAGCTGGAGGGGTCGATGGCCACCGCTTTTTCAAACTCGGCCGCCGCCGGCTCCAGCAGACCCTGGTCGCGCAGCTTCTGCCCCCGCTCGACGTGCATCTGCGCTGCCTGGAAGCGCATCCGCCGCGCCCGCAGTAGGTACTCTGAGTTCTCCGGGTCGAGCTTGAGCGCCCGGCTGTAGTGGATGAGCGCCGTGTCGTAGTCTTTTTCCAGCTCCGCCTGCCGCCCCTTCGCGAACTCGGCCTTGTCTTTCGGACAGCCGGTCGTCGCCAGCGTCAACACCACAATGGCAAGAATCGAAACCGCTCGGTTGCTCATGGCTAACCCTTTGGACTCTCCCCTGAAGTTGGTCCGATTAGTCTAGCACCACCAGCGGGTGTCCACAACGTTTTCCACAGTTCCACCCCCCGCAGGTGTTCCGCCCTCCCCGGCCTCGCAACTGCTTGATTTCTTAGTCCGTTGGGCCCTTGACATTGTCAACCCTAGCCAACTCCCCACGCCCTTGCCTTTCTTCTTGCTAGCAGCTCTGTGTCCCCAACCACTACCATTTTGTCATACCGAGCGCAGCGAGGGATCTGCTTTTGGCTACCTTGCTCGCCGGCACCAAACCTTGCCCTCCTGTGTCACCCTGAGCGAAGCCTGCCTGCGGCAGGCAGGCGAAGGGTCTCAACCGAGCCAGAGCAACCCCGGTCCCAGCTTGGCTCCGGGGCTTCGCTTGCAGGCCGCCTGGGCCTCCCGTAAGATTCCCTTTGCCATGCGCAGGAAGGCCTCGCCGAAAAAGCCCTCTCCGCCCGGCCCTGCCCGTGCGGCAGGCGGGCGGCAGCCGGGCCGCAAGATCGTCGCCGAAAACCGCCAGGTTCCCTTCAAGTACCATCTCCTGGAGCGCTTCGAAGCCGGGATGGTGCTCACGGGCACCGAGGTGAAGGCGCTGCGGGAAGGCCGGGCCAACCTGCGCGACGCCTTCGCTCGCATCCAGGGCGGCGAGGCCTGGCTGCTCAACTGCCACATCAGCCCCTACAGCCACGCTGGCTACGCCTCCCACGACCCTCTGCGCACCCGCAAGCTCCTCTTGCACAAGCGCGAGATTGAAAAGCTTGCCGGGCGGGTCGAGGAGAAGGGTTTGACCCTCGTCCCCCTTCGCCTGTACTTCAAGAATGGTGTCGCCAAATGCGAGCTCGTCCTGGCCAAGGGCAAGAAAACCTGGGACCGGCGGGAAGCCACCCGCCGCCGCATCGTCGAGCGCGAAATGGAGGCCGAACTCAAACGCTACCGCTAATCGTCGCACCTGCTCTTTTCCGCGCCGGGGCTTGCCGCTGGGTTCGACCAAGGTCGCCCACTGGGTAAGCCCCCGGCGCGTGCGGGCAAAAAAACTATCCCAGTTTGGAAGCGGTGCTCCGCCCCCGCCAGCCTCGCAGTTGACTCCCGACTCCACTTGCGCCAAGATTCTCTTCACGAACTTGGCCTGGACCGGTCTTGTCAGCGCGAGGCTGTTCCGCGCAAGCGTGAGCTTGCCGGAGGTGGGCCTGTGAGCAGCCCGAGCGAAGTCGAACGGCGAGGGGAGCCGCGCATTGCGGCGGCTCATCCCATCGTCCTGGAGTGGGAGAGCGGGGAAGGGGAGTTTCACCGCGCCCGCGGCACCACCCGCGACATGGCCCTGGGGGGCGTCTATTGTTTTGTCGAGCGTCCCCTGGAGAGGGGGACCCCGGTGGACTTCAGCCTGGTCCTGCCGGCCGAGTTGACTCACGGCAACCCCCTGAAGCTGCGTTGCAAGGGGCGTGTCCTGCGCAGCGAGCGCGCGGGCCAGCGCGCCTTCGGAGTGGCGGTCTCGGTCGACTCCTCCGAGGTGGCGGAAACGCTCTCCCAGACCGACGACGCTGGCCGTCAGCGGATCTATGCGCGCGTGGTTCCCTCGGCCACGCTCCAGGCCGAATACCCGGGCATGCGCTCGGTGGTGCGCGACGTCAGCCTGGCCGGTGCCTTCATCGAGGACGATCGGCCCTTGCCCATCGGTCGCATCTTCAAGCTCCGCCTTGCGAGCGACCGCCTGCCGACGGAGATCGAGCTGGCGGCCGTCGTACGCCGCTCGGAGCCTCACGTGGGCATGGCCGTCGAATTCGTTGCCCTGGACCGGCAGGCCAAGGAAACTCTGGGGGAGATCGTCCGGCACGGGCGCCCCTGGCGGGGGATGGAGGAGGTCTTCCCTACGGCGGCTTGGCACGCGGCCGAGAGCGGCGAGCCGGCCCCGAAGCTGGCGGAATTGACCGAATTCATTCGCCAGCGCGCCGCCGACGCCCTGCCTCAACTGGAAGTCGTGGCCTGTCACTACCGCGTCGGCGACTGCCAGTTTTCCCTGCACCTCCGCGAACCCCACAGCCAGGCGGAGCTCTTGCTGCCCATCAGCGAACGGTGGGTGGCGGCGTGCCGCGAGGGTGAAGACTGCACCGAGATGGACCGGGTCTTCGGCTCCGCCTCCCGCATCCTCGATCTGCCCCCGCCGCCCGGCCTGCGAAAAGCCTGATCCCAACCTCTCCTTCCCGTGTAGACTATTCTCTTTCAGACCATCCCTGGGAGGAACCCTGTGCTCGACGTTCAACTCACCTTCGATGCGCCCGAAACCATTCCCACGCCTGCCTTGGCCACCTGGGTCTTCGAAGCCGACGGTAAGCCGCTGCTGGAGGATGTGCTAGCGGGGTTCGATAAGAAGGCCGGCGGGCGCTTGAAAGAACTGGCCGACGCCGGCGAGCTCACCGGCAAGAGCGGCCAGAGCTTGCTGCTCCACGACGCCCCCGGCCTGAAGGCCCGCCGCCTGCTGCTCCTGGGGGCGGGGAAGCGCGAGAAGTTCGCCCCGGCTGACCTGCGCAAGCTGGCCGGCACCGCTGCCCGCTTCCTCAAGGCCCGCGGTCTCACGGAATTTGCCTTCCTCCTGCGCTCTCTGCCGGCGGCGACCGCAGCCGCCGATGCCGCTCAGGCTGCTGTTGAAGGCGTCATCCTGGCTAACTTCGAGCCCGCGACCTATCAGACGAGCAAGAAAGACCAGAAGCCGATCAGCGCGCTCACCCTGGCCGGGCTGCCCGCGGCCGAGCAGAAGACGCTGGAAGCCGGCGTCACCCGTGGCCGGGTGATCGCCGACGCCCAGAACTTCGCCCGTGAACTCTCGAATGAGCCCTCGAACCGCCTCACCCCCCGGCTGTTCGCCGAGCGCGCCTCGGAGATGGCCCGTGAAGTCGGCCTGGGGATCGACGTCTTGGAGGAGGACCGCCTTCGGGGGCTCAAGATGGGGGCTTTCCTCGCGGTCGCCCGCGGCAGCGAAGAGCCGCCCCGCCTGGTTGTGTTGACCTACGCCCCGTCGGGCTGGAAGCCCGGCGCGCCCGTTCACGGTGAACCCGCTCAGGGTGAACCCGTGCTGGCTCTGGTGGGGAAGGGAATCACCTTCGACTCCGGCGGCATCTCCATCAAGCCCGGCGAGGGGATGGAGAAGATGAAATACGACATGGCTGGCGGCGCCACCATGCTGGCCGCCCTGCGCGCCCTCGCCCGACTAAGACCGAAGCACAAGATCATCGCCGTGGTGCCGCTCACCGAAAACCTCCCCAGTGGTCGCGCTCAGAAGCCCGGCGACGTGCAAAGGGCGATGTCAGGGAAGTCCATCGAGGTCATCAACACCGACGCCGAGGGCCGCTTGGTGCTGGCCGACGCGGTCACCTACGCCCGCCAGCTCGGCGCCACCCACCTCGTCGACGCCGCCACCCTCACCGGCGCTATCGTCGTCGCCCTCGGCCACGTCCACGCCGGCGCCTTCACCAACAACCAGGAGTTCCTCGACGCTTTCCTCGCCAGCGCCCGCGCTGTGGGCGAGTCCTTTTGGCCTATGCCCCTCGATGACGACTACGCGGACAACATCAAGAGCGACATCGCCGACCTCCGCAACACCGGCAAAGGCCGCGGCGCCGGCGCCACCAACGCTGCTCTCTTCATCAAGGAGTTCGTCGGCGACACTCCCTGGATTCACCTCGACATCGCCGGCACCGCCTGGCTGGAGGAAGCCAAGCCCTGGATGCCCAAGGGCCCCTCGGGCATCGCTGTCCGCACCCTCATTCACTTCGCCGAAAACTTCCCCGCCTAAGCGCGATGAAAGAGGGGTGTCCGACGATCAGGAGATTGCTAGGGATTCGTCGGATTGGGCACAGGCGGCGTGCGCAGCGCTCGCAAATGCTTCATGATTTTCCTGGCTGTTCCCTTAGCCGCTCGCACGCCGTCCCAGGCAATGACTTTTCCACTTCCAACAATGATGCCGGTGGCCGGATGGGTGATGCGGAACGTAAAATCCCAGGTCATGAACTTGCGGTCAAGTTCGACCACCAAATCGGCTCTCGGGCGGGCGTTGACCAGCACAAACTCGCGGCTCTGAAATTCGGGCTCCTCCAGGAGTTTCTTTTCCAGCGGTTCGACGGGAAATCCCAGGGCCTTCGGTGTTTTCGAAAAGATGTAAATCGTCCGCGCTGAGCGGAGGAGCTCGAAGGGGTCGGCTTCCTCCGCTCCGGCGGTGGGCGGTACGCTGGGCCCCACCTCGGGCGCCTCGTGACTCTCTTCCCCCAGCGTACCCAGGGAGATTCCGTCGCTGCTCTCGGCAAGGCCGACCACGGTTTCGATGGGCACGGCGAAGTTGAGGTTCTGGCCCGTGCGCGACGCGATCACGATTCCCAACGCGCGGCCCTGCGTGTCCAGCACCGTGCCGCCGCTTGACTCGGGGGAGGCCGGCGCGGTGACCTGTAGCAGCCGGAAGCCGGTGCCGGCGCCAGGAATTTCGTCGGCCAGTCGCACCGCGCTCAACACCCCTGACGACGCCGTCCATGCCACGCCCTCAGGATTCGAAACCAGATACAGCGTCTCACCCGGGCTCACCTCCTCGACTGTCGCCACGGGAAGCACTGGAAGCCCGGACGCGGAAATCCGCAAGGCCACGATGTCGCGCCGCTCATCAACGCCTAGCAGGTCCACCTGGTCGTAGACTTCGCCGTTTGTGAACCGGACCTCGACTCGCTCCGCACCTCGGACGAGATGATACGCAGTCAGCAGAACCCCCTCGGAGTTGATAACCAGGCCGGAGCCCGCGCGGGGAAATTGGCCTCCGCTGTCCCACACCAGTATGGCAACCACCGAGGGCGCCGCTAACTCCAGCACCTGTTGCTCGGTGAAAACGGGCGCAGGTCCCTCCTGGGTCGGCGGGGATAGCAGGCCGCTAAGGGGCCCCAGGACGCCAAGCAAGGGAAGGATTAGGCAGAAACGACTCACGCCTTGCATCAAATCCCCCTTGGGAGGCATCCTAGGCTGCACCGCCGGAGAGGTCAAGAGGAAGCTGCCTCATCTAGTTCGCGGAAAACTTCCCCGGTTGACTGCCCCGACAATCCTTACTGTCATTCCGAGCCGGTCCCGGGTCCCGCCGGGCGGGACGAGGGGTGCAGCGAGGAATCTGCTTTTCAGCCCGACAACAGGGACGAGCGTGTAGGAGAGGGGTTTACCCCCTCCCGGCCCTCGTTTCTCTAGGAGCTTGGGGGCGACGTCTCCCAAGGTGGAGGCGGGGGCGGCGATGGCGGCGGCGGCGGCTCGGGCATCTCCAGCGCTGGTAGCCGGAAGGGCCGTACCCCGACTTGCCAATAGGGCATACAATAGCCTTGGAGCCGGAAGATGAGGATCGTTTGCATCGGCTACGGGCGCCTGGGCGCCCAGGTGGTTCAGCGCCTTCAGGCCGAAAACCACGACATCGTCGTGGTCGACAAAGACCCCGCGGTCCTTGAGCGCCGCAGCCGCGACACCCACGCCCGCTTTCTCTTCGGCAACGCCATCGACGCCGATGTGTTGCGCGAGGCCGGCGCCGCCGAAGCGGGCGCCCTCTTCGCCCTCACCCGGGACGAAAATACCAACCTGATGGTCGCCCAGGTGGCCCGGCTCGTCTTCAACGTCCCCCGCATCATCACCGTGGTCTACGACCCCGCCCGCGAAGCCACCTACCGCGCCGCCGGCATCGAGACGCTCCCCCTCACCGTCGCCGGGGCCGAGTACCTGGTCAGCCGCCTGAAGGAGATTCCCGAGCGCCGCATCTCCCTGAAGGAAGCCTGGGAGCGCGGTGGCGGGCACGCCGCCGAAGTCCCCGTTCCAGAACCGGTTTCCAGCGCCCGCCCCCCCGACCAGCCCTTCTACGTGGTGGTGGTCGGCGGCGGCCGGGTGGGCTACTTCCTCACCAAAGCGCTGCTCGAAAACAACATCGAGGTCACCATCATCGAAGAGAGCCAGAAGATTTACAGCCTGGTCAGCCGCCAGGTGGATTGTCCCGTCATTCGCGGTGACGGTTCTTCCGTGGCGGTTCAGGAACAGGCCGGCGCAGGCCGCGCCAACGTCTTCGTGGCGGTCAGCAACCACGACCACGACAACCTCATCGCCTGCCAAATTGCCAAGAACCGCTTCGGCGTCCCCAAGACCATCGCCCGGGTTAAGAACCCTCGCAATGAAGTGGTGATGCAGAAGCTGGGCGTCGACGTCACCGTCAGCTCCACCGCTATGATGCGCGACATCATCCAGTCCGAGCTGCCCACCAGCCGCATCCGCACCGTGCTCGACTTCCGCACCGGTGAGCTCGAGTTGATGGAATACCACCTCGACACGAATTCCCCCGTGGCCGGGAAGTGCCTGCGCGAGTTGGATTTTCCCGCTGACTGCAGCGTGGTCACCATCCTTCGCAATGCCACCGCCATCATTCCCCGCGGCGACACCGTGCTCGAAAACGGCGACGTCCTCCTGGCCCTGGTCAAAATGGGCGCCGAGCCCGCCCTGCGTCAGTTCCTCCTCGGCTCCTCCTCCTCACCCCTGTTGGGGTAGTGCAGGGGTTTCCCCCTTGGGCTCATCTGTCATTCCGAGCGCAGCGAGGAATCTGCTTTCTTGCTGTAGGGTGAGGTAACGGCGACGAAGCTCGCGCCTGCGGCCTTCGTCGTCGGTTGTCCTTCCCGGTTAACCAATCAACGATTCAACCAGTGACTATTTCTTGAACAGGCGGGCCAGGCGTTGGTAGAGGCCCTCGACGACGGGGAACAGCTTGTCCAATCCCTCGGTTTCGAAGCTCACTTCGGCGGCGTCCAGGTCGATCGAGAGGTCGGTCGAAAGCTGGGTGGCCCGCCGGATGCGGTCCCCGGTCAGCAGCGAGAGCACACGGTAGGCGTCTTTTTTCTTGGCCTGCAACTCGAGCCACTGCTGCACCGTCCAGGC
>JALLOH010000785.1 GCA_027717655.1 Acidobacteriia bacterium AH_259_A11_L15 | reverse complement strand
GTTCACGCACTTCGCGGCGCCCGACCGGGTCGAGCCCCAGCATGGGCTCGTCCAAGAAGATGAGGTCCGGGTCGTTGATCAAGGCCTGGGCCAGGCCGACTCGCTGGAGCATGCCCCGGGAAAAATGCCGCAGGGCGACGTCGGCCGCCTCCACCAAGCCAACCTGTTCCAATAGCTGCCCGATTCGCCGCCGGCGCTCCTCCGGGAGAAGACCGAAGAGCTGCCCGCAGTAGTTCAGGAATTCCCGGGCGCTGAGA
>JALLOH010000784.1 GCA_027717655.1 Acidobacteriia bacterium AH_259_A11_L15 | reverse complement strand
ACAGTAAAGAGTTCTCCCGCCTGGAGGTTCGCGATCGTAGCCAGCTTCCAACCTCCCAAGAGGCGTCCAGCCAAGTCATTACGGTCGCGCAGGAAAGGCAATTCCCAGAGGCTGTGGAAGGTGAACGCGTGCGGGAGGTCATCGCGAGCCCTCTCCGGATCCAGATTGAACGCATCCGTGGAACCGGCCTGATAGAAGTCACTGTGACCCCGCGCTACAGAACCGAAGTTGTTTCTAGCGTTTGTATAGTTGTAGGA
>JALLOH010000783.1 GCA_027717655.1 Acidobacteriia bacterium AH_259_A11_L15 | reverse complement strand
ATAGTAGGCCGGGGAAACCTGCCAAAAACTCGCAAAATCTCATAATCAGCGTATCTACCCATCCCCTAAAAAATCCCGCCATCAAACCGAAGCTTGTTCCCAAAAACAAAGTGATGCCCGCGACTACCGGAGCTACAATAAAGGAAGTCCTAACTCCGAATAAGACCCGAGAAAAAAGATCTCTGCCGAGTCCATCCGTGCCAAAGAAGTGCTCAAAGCTCGGAGAGGTATGTACATTCAAGAGATCCTGCTTTGTA
>JALLOH010000782.1 GCA_027717655.1 Acidobacteriia bacterium AH_259_A11_L15 | reverse complement strand
GGGATACGTGGTCATGGTCTCTCTTTGGGGTTACATCAAAAAGACCGAGTTGAAAGCTTTTTCGAATCCCCGCACTGCGGGTATTATCGCTTGCGGCGTGGAAGAAGGGGACGAGTTGATCGCCGTCGGGCAAACAGACGGGTATAATGATATCCTTCTCTGCTCTCGGCATGGAAAAGCAATTCGCTTTTCGGAAAAAAAAGTTCGCGGAATGGGACGCACGGCTCGAGGGGTCAGGGGCATGGTCTTGAAAAAAGG
>JALLOH010000781.1 GCA_027717655.1 Acidobacteriia bacterium AH_259_A11_L15 | reverse complement strand
AGCCTGCGCTGTGAGGTGGGCGCCGACAAGGCCTACATCCGCTGGGACGACACCGTGGCCGCCCACTGGGGTTTTCGCAAACCGTGGCGATGTCCTAAGTGGTCCTTTTCCGGTGCGGCTTGGTGCTCGGAGGCTTTCGCCACTCTCTTCCGCACCGCGGCTCCCCTGACCAGAGACTTCATCAAGATCGGGATGGCGTCCTATGTGGTCGATACGGCACGGATGAAAAAAGAACTGCTCCCGCAGCTTGCCTATCCC
>JALLOH010000780.1 GCA_027717655.1 Acidobacteriia bacterium AH_259_A11_L15 | reverse complement strand
CTTTAGGCCCTGAGGAGAGAAGGCCTCAGGGGCTAAAGCCCCCTATATTGGGTTCTCCCGTTCGGCACGGCTAAAGCCGTGCCCTCCCAAAACCCCGAGCCCGGTGGCACCTGCCACCGGGAAACCTGCAGTACTCACGCTCAGCGTAGGACCTTCCTTAGAAAATCCGCTGTAGCAGTCGCAACCTTGAGGATCAGAATGCCCGCAACGGCGAAGAGCGGACTTCCTTGGGGTCGACCGCCGGTAACACACTCATAT
>JALLOH010000779.1 GCA_027717655.1 Acidobacteriia bacterium AH_259_A11_L15 | reverse complement strand
ACGTCGACCTCACCGAGGCCGCGGAGCACACCGCAGGTGCGGTGGGGCGCATCAGCGGTGTGGCCGAGCACTGCGGCCAGAGCCAGACGGGCACCGGATTCGCCATCACCCCCACCCGGGTGGTCACCAACGCCCATGTGATCGCCGGAGTCTCCGAGCCTTCGGTGGAGATGGCCACCGGCGAGGTGGTCACCGGGCGCACCGTCTACTTCAACCCGGCCAACGATCTGGCCGTGCTGGCGGTGGACCCGTTGGACG
>JALLOH010000778.1 GCA_027717655.1 Acidobacteriia bacterium AH_259_A11_L15 | reverse complement strand
GAGTGTCGCGGCGAAGAAAGTGACGGGAGTGCGCGTGGCCCAGTTCCAGGCTCAGCCCCCCATTACCCGTTTGGTGGTGGACCTGCAAGAGATGGTCCCCTATGAAATCAATTCCACCCCCGAGGGGCTGCGCCTGACGCTGCGGCCCAGCGGCCCGATGGCCCTGCTGCCCATCCTGCCGCAGGAAACCTCTCGGGTGGCGGCAGTGCCGCCCGCTTCCCCGACCCCGGAGTCGGAGGAGCCGGCTCTCCTCCAAGA
>JALLOH010000777.1 GCA_027717655.1 Acidobacteriia bacterium AH_259_A11_L15 | reverse complement strand
CGATAGATGCGCTGGGCCTGAAGGACCGCCTCGAGTGCCTCCCCGGGCCGCTCGAGCTCCTTACCTGCCTGCCTGAGCCAATAGCGGGTGAGCTGCGAGAGCGCTCGGGTCGAGGCGGCGTAGAGGGCCTCCCGGTCGCGGTCTTCGATCGCGCGTCGGATCTCGGCCTCATGATCGATGCCGCCGAAACCGCTGGCCGGCGCCAGACCCTCGTAGACGGATCGTAGCGGCCAATCGGGGTCGTTGACGGTTTCGTAC
>JALLOH010000776.1 GCA_027717655.1 Acidobacteriia bacterium AH_259_A11_L15 | reverse complement strand
GGCAGAGGCGGCGGAGGCACCACCTCGCAGGTTCGTCACCGCCCCGATCTCTCCGCGCTTTCGAGCCAGCCGCTGCTGCCCAGCCCGTGGTCGGAAGCCACGCTTGAGCCGGACCTTCCCGGAATCGGTCCGGGCGAAGGCCCCGGCGATGCCAGGCTGGGCGTCCCCGGCGGAGCCGGCGAAGGCGGGCTGGGGATCGGCATTCCGGTGGGGCAAGCGCCGCAGCCGCCCGAGCCCATCCGAGTGGGGGGGTGCGGCG
>JALLOH010000077.1 GCA_027717655.1 Acidobacteriia bacterium AH_259_A11_L15 | reverse complement strand
CTAAAGCAAGGAAGCATCGAACGGATGCGGCAGCAGCTCGCTCAACCGGTAGACGGCTGCCCGGCCGCGGGGATTGGCCAGAACGATCTCCACGTCCCCGCAGAACTCCCAGAGAATCTGCCGGCAGGCCCCGCAGGGCGGGGTCAGCGGCCGGGTGTCGGCCACCACGGCCACGCGCTTGAAAGCGCGCTCGCCTTCCGAGACGGCCTTGAAGATGGCCACCCGCTCGGCGCAGAGCGTCAGCCCGTAGGTGGCGCTCTCGATGTTCGCCCCGGTGTAGATGCGCCCCCGGGGGGTCTCCACCGCGGCCCCCACACGGAACTTCGAAAAGGGGGCAAAGGAGCGAACCCGGGCCCGGCGGGCCCGGCTGACCAAGCGTCTCTGCGCCGCCGTCATTCCCCCTCCCGCGCCAGCGCCGGGATCAGGGCGCGCAAGAAGGCGGTCAACCGGGAGGCCATGCGCTCCCCGGCTTCCAGCACCTCGTCGTGGCTGATTTCTTTCTTCGACAGGCCGGCGGCCATATTGGTCACCAGCGAGAGACCCAGCACTTGCATTCCCAAGTGCCGGGCGGCAATGACTTCCGGGGCGGTCGACATCCCCACCACGTCGGCCCCCAGGCGGGCCAACGCGCGAACCTCGGAGGGCGTTTCGTAGCTGGGGCCACGCATGGCGGCGTAGACGCCTTCGAAGAGGGGCAAACGGAGGCTGCGGGCTTCTCTTTTGGCGATCGCCCTGAGCTTTTTCGAATAGGCCTCGGTCATGTCGGGGAAGCGCGGCCCGAAGCGCTCCTCGTTCGGCCCCAGCAAAGGGTTCGAGCCTTGCAAGTTCAAGTGGTCGCGAATGAGCAGGAAGCCCCGGGCACGCAGCTTGCGGTTGATGCCGCCGGCGGCGTTGGTCACCACCAGCAACTTCACTCCCAACACGCCCAGTGCCCGCACGGGCAAAACCACTTCGCGCAGGGAGTAGCCTTCGTAGTAGTGCGCGCGCCCCTGTAACACCGCCACCGGGACGCCCCGGCAGCGGCCCAGCACCAGGCGACCGGAATGGCCGATGGCGGTGGAGAGGGGAAAGTGAGGAATCTCTTTGAAGGGTATGGTGGTGGAGTCTTCCAAGGCTTCGGCGAAGGCACCCAGCCCCGAGCCCAGAATCAATCCCACCCGGGGAACCACCAGCGGGGCGCGCCCGCGGACGAACTCAGCCGCTTCCAGCGCCTTGTCGAATTCGCTCGGGGTCATCGGGAAAGAACGCCATCATAGCAGAATCCCGGCGATGGCCGCCGAGGTGAAGTTGGCCAGGGTGCCGGCGATCATGGCCCGGAAGCCCAGCCGGGCCAGGTCGCCCCGGCGGTCGGGCGCCAGGGCGCCCAAGCCGCCGATCTGGATGCCGATGGAGGCCATGTTGGCGAAGCCGCAGAGGGCGAAGGTGGTGATGGCCAGCGAGCGCGGATCCAAAGTCTGCTTGATCTGGACCAGCTCTTGGAAGGCCACAATCTCATTGGTGACCATGCGCAGGCCCATCAGTCCCCCGACCTGGGTGGCATCGCTCCAGGGCACGCCCATCAGCCAGGCCAGCGGGCTGAAGACCCAGCCGAGAAGCTGCTGCAAGGATTCGGGGAAGAAGGCAAAGCGAGTGTGGGTCAGCTCGAAGAAGAGATTCACCAGGGCCAGTAAGGCCAGGAACGAGATGAGCATGGCGGCCACGTTGATGGCCAGATGGAGCCCGTCGGTGGTGCCGCGAGCGGCGGCGCCGAGCACGTTCGCGTCTTCCTTTTTGACCTCCAAACGAACCACGCCGGCGGTCATCGGGGTCTCCGTCTCGGGGACGAATATCTTGGCCAGATAGACGGCCGCCGGGGCGGCCATGGCCACGGCGGTGAGCACGTGCTCGGCGCTGACTCCGGTGCGGATGTAGGCGGCCAGGATGGCGCCGGAGACGGTGGCCATGCCCGCGGTCATCACGGCCATCAGCTCCGACTGGGTCAATTTGTTCAGGTAGGGACGGATGGTCAGCGGGGATTCCGTCTGCCCCATGAAGATGGCGGCGGCGGCGTTCAACGACTCGGCCCCGCTGGTCCCCATCAGGCGGGTCATCACTTTGGCCAGGGCGCGGATGATGGCCTGCATGATGCCGTAGTAGTAGAGGATGGCGAACAGGGCGGCGATGAAGATGATAGTGGGCAGGACCTGGAAGGCGAAGTAGAAGGGAGACTCCGGCGTGGGCTGGGCGCCCAGGGCGCCGAAGAGAAACTGCGAGCCCGCCTCAGAGAGCCGCAGCAGGCGGTCCACAAAGCGGGCCAGCAGCTTAATCGTCTCCCGGCCCACCGTGGTCTTCAACACCAGCAGGGCCAGCCCGAACTGCAACCCCAGGCCCCACAGCACGGTCCGCGGCCGGATGGCGCGGCGGTTGGTGGAAAACAGGAAGGCGATGCCCAGCATCACCAGCAAACCCGAAAAACCCATCAAGCGTTCCATAGGTCTCCTCCCTAGAGATGGTGGAAAGGCAACTTCGTCAGGCTAGCCCCGCTCCGAACGCCCTGCTCCCCCGCGGCTCGCTTCCTGGCCCGAACTTTCGGTGGCTGGGAACGGGGCCAGAGTTTCGAAAATCAGCGGCACCGGGGCGGGCGGCGCGGAGGAGATAACGAAAGCCTCCGCGAGCTCGGCCTGGGCGTCGGCCAGGCGGCGCTCGTCGTTGAAATGGAGGGTGGCCAGCGGCTCGCCCCGCTCCACCTGCTCGCCCACCTTTTTGCGCACCACCAGGCCGACGGCGGGATCGATGGCATCTTCCAGCCGCGTCCGGCCGGCCCCCAGCGCCATCGCCGCCCAGCCGATGCGCTCCGCATTGGTCCCGGCCAGATAGCCCTTGTCCTTGGCCGCCAACTCCTGGTGCTTCCGGGCTTGCGGGAGACGCTTGGGGTCGTCCACCACACTCGGGTCGCCTCCTTGGTGGGTGATGATCTGCTGAAATTTCTTGGCCGCCGCCCCCGAGCGGATCAATTCCTCGAAGCGCTCGCGGCCTTGTTTCAGCGCGGGCACGGCGCCGGCCAAGACGAGCATCCAAGCGGCCAACTCTTGGCAGAGGTCGCGGAGGTCTCGCGGCCCCTCCCCGTGCAGGGTGGCCACGGCTTCCTCCACTTCCAGGGCATTGCCCACCGCGCAACCCAGCGGCTGGTCCATCCGAGTCAGCAGGGCGACCACGCGCTTGCCCATGCGAGCCCCAATCTCGCGCAGTGATTCGGCCAGCCGCCGGGCGCTCTCCCGGTCTTTCATAAAGGCTCCGGAGCCGACTTTCACGTCCAACACCAACGCCTCAATGCCTTCAGCCAGCTTCTTGCTCAGGATGGAGGCGGTGATCAAGGGAACGCTCTCGATGGTGCCGGTGAGGTCGCGCAGGGCATAGATTTTCTTGTCCGCAGGCGCGATCTCGTTCGTCTGCCCGATGAGGGCGCAGCCTACCTCCGCCAGCGCCCGGCGAAACTCGGCCAAGCTCAGGTTGACGCTGAACCCGGGGATGGCTTCCAGCTTGTCCAGCGTGCCGCCCGAGTGGCCCAGCGCTCGCCCCGAAATCATGGGCACCGGAACACCCGCGGCGGCCACCACGGGGGCGACGACCAAGGAGACCTTGTCGCCCACGCCGCCGGTGGAGTGCTTGTCCACCTTGACCCCGGGCACCTCCGAGAGGTCGAGCACCTGCCCGGAGCGCATCATGGCGTCGGTCAGCTCGGAAGTCTCCTGCGGGGTCATGCCGCGAAAGTAGACGGCCATCAGCCAGGCGGCCATCTGGTAGTCGGGGAGGGAGTCGCGGGTGTACTGCTGAATGAGGAAACGGATTTCGTCGCGGGTGAGGGTGCCGGCGTTGCGCTTCTTGCGAATCAGCTCCTGGGCGCGCATCAGAACCCGGCCGCCGCCTCAGCCGCCGGGGCCATTGCCCTGCCCGGAGCGCAGACCCAGGGACGCGTGCAGGCGAAGCAAAGGAATCTCGGCGGGACACTGCACCCGCAGCGGCAGCACCACCGTGCCGATGCCGCGGCTGATAAAGATTTGCGTGGAGCCCACCTGCCCCCAGCCGTGCCGGAAGCGGAGCTTCCGGGGGCGGCGGAAGGAGCGCAGCCGGGGCAGCACCACCTGGCCGCCGTGGGTGTGCCCGGCCAGGACCAAGTCCACCCCGCTGGCGGCCGCCTGGGGCAGGATAGCGGGATTGTGGGAGAGCAACACCCAGGGACTGTCGGGTTCGGCGGCGCGCAAGGCCAGCCGGAGGTTGTCCTCGCCGTAGTTGAAGTCGTCCACACCCGCCAGGATTAGGCTGGAGCCGTTTCGGCACAGCCGGACGTGCTGGTTGCGGAGGACGCGGATGGCGTGGCGCTCGAGGGCGGCGGCCACCCGCTCCGCGCCCACCCGGTAGTCATGGTTGCCCAAGACGGCGAACGCGCCCAGGGGCGGCTGCAAGGCACCCAGGGCCCGGGCGACGGGCGCGATGTAGTGGCGGGAGTTGGAGACAAAGTCGCCGGTCAGGACCACCAGGTCGGGCTCCAGGCGGTTGGCCAGCGCCACGGCCTTCTCGACTTCCTCCAGGCGGGTGTAGAGCCCGTGGTGGATATCGCTCAACTGCACGATGCGCAGCCCGGCAAAGTCCGCCGACAGCCGCGAGAGATAGATGGGCTGGTGCGTGACCTGAAGCTGATGACGCCGGCGGGTTCGACGTTTTCGGAGAGGCATCGGGCGCTGCGAATCGGCCGACTTGGCGCGGAAACCGCGTCACTCTACCACCGCGCCCTCCCGGTGTAAAGCAAGAGAATCAGCCGGAGCAGGTCCGGGCGGCGAGCTCGGCGAAGACCTGCTGGAGCTCGGGGTGGATGCGGCCGTTGCTGGCGGCGATTTCCTTGCCGCCCAGCTTGTAGGGGACGGAATTGAAATCCGTCACCATCCCGCCCGCCTCGCGCACCAGGAGCATGCCGGCGGCCACATCCCAGGGCTGGAGGCTGAACTCCCAGAAGGCGTCGAAGCGGCCGCAGGCGACGGAGCAGAGGTCGAGGGCGGCCGAGCCGTCGCGGCGCACGCCGTGGGAGAGCAGGGTGAAGCGGTGGTAGTAGACGATGTTGGGGCTCTCGTGGCGCTTGCGGGCGGGGAAGCCGGTGGCCAGGAGACTCTCGGTCAGCCGCTCGGTCGGGCTCACCTGGATTCGTTTCTGGTTGAGGAAGGCGCCTTCGCCGCGGACGGCGTGGAAGGTTTCCCGCCGCGAAGGGTCGTGGACCACCCCCACCAGGATTTCCTCCCCGGCGGCCAGCGCCAGCGAGACGCAGAAGCAGGGGTAGCGGTGGGCGAAGTTGGTGGTGCCGTCGAGCGGGTCCACGTACCAGGTGTAGTCGGAAGCGGCCTGGCGCCGGGTGCCCTCTTCGGCCACGATGGCGTGCTGCGGGAAGTAGGTGCGCAGGCGCTCGACAATGAACGCCTCCGAGCGCAGGTCGGCGGCGGTCACCAGGTCCACGCCGCCCTTGTACTGGAGCTGGCGGGGTTTTTCGAACTCGTCCAGCAGCAGGGCGCCGGCCTGCTGGGCGATTTCCACGGCACCCTGGAGGTAACGGTTCATCGCCGGGGCTCCGTGTAGTAGCCGGTGCGGTGGCGAACCAGGTAATTGCCCTCGGTGACCCGGACGGCGATGCTGCGAAACTCGGAGCGCCCGCCGGGGGGGGCGGGCTGGAAGCCGAGCAGGTACTGGGTTCGCAAGAGCTCGCTGAGCTGCTCAAAGAAGGGTTCGAGCTGGGCCGGGCGCTGGGGGAAAAAGGCGCGCCCGCCGGTCGTCTCGGCGAAGGTAATGAGCACGTGCTCGCCGCGGACACTGCGGCCGCTTTCGCCGGGGATGGGGCGCACCACGAGGGCAAAGACGGTGGCCTCGGCCTGCTGGATGGCGCGCAGGGCGGCGTGGAAGTCCTTTTCGCTGGTGGTGTCGTTGCCGTCGGTGATCAGCACCAGCACCCGGCGGCCCTCGCGCTCGGCCAGGGCGGCCGAGACTTCGACCAGGGTGTCGTAGATGGCGGTACCGGCGCCGGCCTTAATCTTGTCCAGGCCGCGCTTCAGCGCCCGGGGATCGCTGGAGAAGTCCACCACCGCGCGGGTGCCGCCGGAGAACTCATAGAGGGCGGCGGCGTCCTGGGGACGCAAGACGTGCCGGATGAAGCGGATCATGGCGGCTTTTTCTCGTTTCAGTTCCCCGGTCGTGCTCAGGCTGGAATCGATGAGCAGCACCATCTGGAGGGGCAACTCGGTCTTCTTCTCGAAGACCTTCAACGGTCGGAGCTCGCCCTCTTCATAGACTTCGAAGGCGTCGCGCTCCAGCCAGGTCACGGGCCGGCCGTCCGGGGTGGTGACGCTGGCGGGGACCAGGACCAGGGCGACGTCCACCCGGTGGCGGTATTCTTCCGGGGGAGGCGGTGGCTGTTGGGCCAGGCCAGCTCCGGGCGAGAGAAGCAGCGTGGCGGCAGCGGACAATCGGAGCCAACCACCAGCACGAGCTGGGCGAGAAGCGTTCACGACCCCTGGCGGGAGGGTTTGGCGGCCGGGACAGCCAGCACGGGTTCCGCCGAGGCCGAGGCGGCGGGCGATTCGCCTTCCACCCAGACGGCGCCGCCGGCGAAGTATTCCTTTTTCCAGATGGGCACGATGTGCTTGAGGCGGTCGAGGGCGTGGCGGCAAGCGTCGAAGGCGGCGGCGCGGTGGGGGGCGCTGACCCCGATCCAGACGCTGGTCTCGCCGATGCGGAGCCGGCCCAGGCGGTGGACGATGGCCACGCGGTCAATCGGGAAGCGGGCCCGCAGCGCGGCGACAATCTCCCGCATCTTGCGCAAGGCCATGGGCTCGTAGGCCTCGTAGTCAAGGTAAAGAGTCTGGCGGGCGCCCGAGTGGTTGCGGACAATGCCGTCGAAGACGACGACGGCGCCGTCCGAGGGGGCCTTGAGGGAGGCCAGGAGCCCGTCCGGGTCGATGGGCTGGCGGGTCAGCTCGACGCGGCTTGGGGCGCCGCCGCTCACCGGGGGAAGGAAGGCCACTTCGTCGCCGCCGCGAAGCGGGGCGGTGGCATCGGCGTACTCCTGGTTGACGGCCACGGCCAGGCTGGGCCGGAATTGCTGCCAGCGGGGGAAGCGCTGCTGGTAGTGGGCCAACAGGCTCTCGACCGAGGCGCCCTCGGGCAGCTCGACCTGCTCCTCGGCCGCGCCCACCACGTCCTTCAGTTGCCCGAAGAAGAGAACTTTCACCTGCATACCTGTAGCTTCGCTCCCCACCGCCAGCTTAGCACCGCGCCTGGGGAATCGCAATTGGGCGGGGTGGCGTAGTGTGCAAATTGCAAGAAGGAAAAGGATGCTGTCCGGTAGTTAGTTGATAGTTGACTGGTTGAATAGTTGAATAGGAAAGGCCCTGATGGTAGGGTTTTAGTTCATGCTTTGGCTATCTCATGCTTGACGCGCACAATCCAAGTGTGGATTTCTCCCACGCGCTTAGAATCAGCCTCTAGCCACATATTCACTGTGACATCGCCTTCCTGTCCCACTGGGAACCCGTTTATCACAATGCGATTTTGTTGGTCTTTGTCTGGCTGGAAGCGAAATGGCAATTCCTGCTTCTTAAATTCACTCTTGTCTGGCCAAAAAATCTGAATAACCTGCACGAACGGCCTATCGCGGTCTTCGGCGGTTTGTTTCCACAGAGTAAAAATAGCCCATTCCTTTGCTCCCACGGCCTTTTGGGGAATCTTTGTTCCATCGTCTTGGAGAGTGGCTGTCACACCCTGTGTGATCCGGATAAGACTCGCTTGCCCCGCGTCCTCTATTAGGATTCTGTCGCAGACAGCGAAATTAAGCAACCTCGGCATAGCTAACGATGAAGTTCCATCGCCACGAAATCCCCTGGTTGCTCATAAAAGGTTGTTCTTTTTGTTTTTGAGTCCACAAGAGATACAAGTTTAATGGCTATCTGAGGCACAATTTCGGAGTGGCCCCCATCAATTAACTGAATCCACGGATTCCAATTCTCAGAAGGTCTTCCGAAAAACCACCAAGCGCCGGCAGCAACCCACATTTCCCGCAATTGTTCATGGCTAAACTCTGCATCATCATTGCCAAATTCTGTCCCACAACACGGGCAGATATGGTAATCCCTGGGCGGATAGGGCAAATCACGAAACATACAGACTGGACAGCGATATCTCATAGTGTCATTCTACTACATTCGTATGCAAAATACCCCGCCTCGCCGCCGTGCCTAGCTATTGTAGTTGCGTTGACCGGATAAAAGGTTCTAATAAATTCAGGAACCCTACATGCAACACCTTCATAATGCGTCCAAAAGCCAAAGCGAACACGGTCTATTGCGCTTGGACGGATACATTCGTGAGTGGCAGAATCCAAAGGACCGTACATGAATTCGTCGGCCATCCTCTCATACTCATATGCATCGACGGCACGAAACTTATGGCCGTGTTTTGTGAAGTGAAGGTCACGCTCAAAATTGCTTGAGAAGGGCACGGTGACGGGATAATTATCACAGGCTGGGAATTGTGGTCAACCAAGCTTAGTTGTCCTTGATTTGTCAAGTATAGTGTTGCCCAATTTAGGAGGCTAGCGCGCTGAAGGAGGCTTGACAGAGAAGCTACTTTCGCCTAATATTCGCCTGTAGGTCTCACCGGCGGAAGCCGCTGGCTGAAGGAGGAAATAAGAAAACTAGTTTATTACTAGTTTATTTGTGTAAACCGAGTCCCGCCAACCCATATTAGCAATCAAGGCAATATGGGCCTTGTCATCAACCCCAACT
>JALLOH010000775.1 GCA_027717655.1 Acidobacteriia bacterium AH_259_A11_L15 | reverse complement strand
CTGCTGCGGCGCGACCGGGCGGTGCTGGAGTTGCTCTACGCTTCCGGGTTGCGGGCCGGTGAGCTGGTGGGGCTGAACCGGAGCGATGTCAATCGCCGGGAGGGGATGCTGCTGGTGCGGGGCAAGGGCCGTAAGGAGCGCCTGGTGCCCTTCGGCGCCAAGGCCGCCGCCGCGCTCGACCGCTGGCTGGAGGCGCGCGCGGAGATTCTCTCGGCGGCGAAGAAAGAGCAGCCTGACCGCGAAGCGCTTTTTCTAAACG
>JALLOH010000774.1 GCA_027717655.1 Acidobacteriia bacterium AH_259_A11_L15 | reverse complement strand
GTCCTGTTCCAGCAGCTTCCGAGCGTCCAGATGGTAGGCGCTGATACGGCGCTGCCGCTGCCGCTCTTCCAGGGCGCGGGCGCTCAGCCGCTCGTGCTCGGCCAGTACCTCCGCCGCCTCCTCGCTTCGTCCCTGCCGGCGCAGGAGTGTTCCCAGCGCATAACGGGAGTCCAGAGTTTCGGGCTCCAGAGCCAACGCCCGGCGAAAAGCAGTCTCGGCCTCCGCCAACTCACCCATCCGCATCAACACGGTTCCCAGT
>JALLOH010000773.1 GCA_027717655.1 Acidobacteriia bacterium AH_259_A11_L15 | reverse complement strand
CCCTGAATCTGACCCTGTCGTTGACTCGCTCATGGATATCTGGAAAGGTGCGGATTTCATGGAGCGCGAAGTGTACGACATGATGGGCATTCGGTTTCGGAATCACGCGGATCTACGGCGTATCCTGCTTCCTGATGACTACAACGAGGGCTACCCGTTGAGGAAGGATTTTCCGCTGCAGGGGAAAGGGTGGCGGGACACGTTTGAATTTCTGAACGAAACGGCACGGTAAGCATTGTGAAGGATATCGCGAAGAGCCA
>JALLOH010000772.1 GCA_027717655.1 Acidobacteriia bacterium AH_259_A11_L15 | reverse complement strand
AGCTGGAGCGGGAGACGGGATTCGAACCCGCGACCATCGGCTTGGAAGGCCGAGACTCTACCCCTGAGTTACTCCCGCCTCGAATCATCCCCTTCGTTTTTTCCTCTCCCGCCGGCCCCCGCTCGCAGGAGGGTGGTGGACGGGGGAGGATTCGAACCTCCGTAGCCCACAAGGGGCGGCAGATTTACAGTCTGCTGCCTTTAGCCACTCGGCCACCCGTCCAGCCGGGCGAATCCTGTTTGCTTGCGGCTGCCAGGCCC
>JALLOH010000771.1 GCA_027717655.1 Acidobacteriia bacterium AH_259_A11_L15 | reverse complement strand
GCAGCCGGGCGACCCCGCACGGCTCACTTGGAAGCCGAACAGCCGCTTCTACGAAATTCTCAACAGCACGTGGACGGCAGGCGAAACCCTGCTCTGGGTGCGGCGCCACCCGGGCAGCCGGGTGCTGGAAATCAGCGGCCCCGTAGCCTTCTCCTTGGAGCCCAAGGAAGTGCGCGAGCTCAGGATAGCCATTGAGGAGCCCTCGCTATTCATCGGGGAGCTCTTCCTCGACGCCCTGGAGCGGCAGGGGGTTCAGTTGCG
>JALLOH010000770.1 GCA_027717655.1 Acidobacteriia bacterium AH_259_A11_L15 | reverse complement strand
AAAAAGGCATCCCGGTCGGGCCGCTGGAAGACGGTAGGCCTGGGCGTGCCCACACGGCCCAGCTCCCCGCGGGCGATCACTCGCAGGGTCGTGCGGTCGTTGAGTTCCAGACCGAAATTGCCGGACAGGGAAGTATTGTGGAAGGTATTGTTGGGCTCGCGGTTGTCGGTCGAAAGCCGGGCCCAGTGCAGCGAATAGTCAAGCAACCCCGCTTGCCCGCTCACGCGCGCGCGGGTCTGCCAGGTGTCGTTGTTGCCGCCC
>JALLOH010000769.1 GCA_027717655.1 Acidobacteriia bacterium AH_259_A11_L15 | reverse complement strand
CTGGTGCGCTACGCGGGGATCGAGGTCGGCCGGGTCCGGACGACGGCGATCGACCCGGAGGACGACACCCCGGTGGTGGTGACCATCAGCGTCCGGGAAGATACCCCCGTGCGGGTCGACAGCCAGGCCGAGGTCAGCTCCCTGGGTCTGCTGGGGGAGAACTACATCGAAATCCATCCCGGCGACCTGCAGGCGGCGCTGCTGCCTTCGGGGAGCGAAATCTCGGTCCGGGAGTCCGTTAGCTGGGGCGAACTGGTGAAC
>JALLOH010000768.1 GCA_027717655.1 Acidobacteriia bacterium AH_259_A11_L15 | reverse complement strand
GGTCTGGAGGACCGCGTCCCAGTCGGCGCGCTTCATGCGCAGAGCCAGTTGGTCGCGGGCGATGGCGGCGTTGTTCACCAGGATGTCGATGTGCTCGAAGCGCTCCAGCGCCTTCTTGAAGCCGGCTTTGATCTGCTCTTGGTCAGAGACGTCCATCGGCACAGCCAGGGCCTCGCCGCTTCTCTGTCTGATTTCATTTTCCAGCGCCGCCAGTTTTTCGGCATTGCGCGCGGCCAGCACCACCCGCGCCCCGCGCTCGGCC
>JALLOH010000767.1 GCA_027717655.1 Acidobacteriia bacterium AH_259_A11_L15 | reverse complement strand
GTCTTCGCCTGCACGGTCTTGCCGGGCATCACCGATAAGCCGTCCGACCTGGAAGCGCTGGTGGCCGAGGCGGCGCGCGCCGGGGCCCGCTACCTCTGCTCGAACGTCGTTTTCCTGATGCCGAGCTCGCAGCGAAAGTTCTTCCCCTTCCTGGAGCAGAAGTTCCCCCGGCTGGTCAAGCAGTACCGCAAGTGGTTCGTCCGCTCGGGCTACGCCCCCGAAAACTACCGCCGGGAAATCAGCGCCCTGATGGGCCGCCTGC
>JALLOH010000766.1 GCA_027717655.1 Acidobacteriia bacterium AH_259_A11_L15 | reverse complement strand
CTACCAAGACACCTCGGGGCAGCAACCGACGCACCTCCATTCGACTTCCCGGACTTTCTCCGCCACAGCCGGCTTTGCAGGGAAAATCTTTTCGGACGCTCTCTTAGAGAGCGATGTTCGAGCTTAGCGCCGGCGGCGTAGACAGAGAAGCCGGAAAGTGCTAGGAAAGAGCGGCGATGAAATTCTTTCCTCTCAGCGTCGCCTGCCCAAACTGCGGTTCGCGAAACGTCACCTACACCTGCGAGCCCAAGTGCTGCTTCAA
>JALLOH010000076.1 GCA_027717655.1 Acidobacteriia bacterium AH_259_A11_L15 | reverse complement strand
CGGAATCCGTCCAGGCTAAGAAAGAACTGACCGAAGCCAACCTGCGCCTGGTGGTTTCCATCGCCAAGAAGTACACCAACCGCGGCCTCCAATTCCTCGATCTGATTCAGGAAGGCAACATTGGGCTGATGAGGGGGGCAGACAAGTTTGAGTGGCGACGCGGTTACAAGTTCTCCACCTATGCCACCTGGTGGATTCGCCAGGCCATCACCCGCGCCATCGCCGACCAGGCGCGTACCATCCGCATCCCGGTGCACATGTTCGAGATCATCAGCAAGCTCATCCGCACCTCGCGGCAGCTGGTGCAGGAGCTGGGCCGCGAGCCTACCTCCGAGGAAATCGGCAAGCGCATGGAGCTGCCGGTCTTCAAGGTGTGCAAGGCGATGAAAATCGCCCAGCAGCCCATTTCGCTGGAAACCCCCATCGGCGAGGAAGAGGACCGGCATTTGGGGGACTTCATCGAGGACAAGACGGTCATCTCCCCCTCCGACGCCATCATCAACCTCAACCTGAAGGAGCAGACCGACTCCGTGCTGAAGACCCTGACCCCCCGCGAAGAGAAGATCATCAAGATGCGCTTCGGACTCGACGACGGCTCCGAGCACACCCTGGAAGAAGTCGGCCAGTCGTTCGCCGTCACCCGCGAGCGCATCCGGCAGATCGAGGCCAAGGCGCTGCGGAGGCTGCGGCATCGCTCCCGCGCCGGCAAACTGCGCGCTTTCCTCGAAGCCGTGTGCGAGTAGTACTCCCCCCTTGCGCTCTGATCCCTGCTTCCAATTCCTCCTCCGCCGCATGAACTTCCTGGAGTAGGCTCAGTCCAACAAGGCCCTCTTCTGCGGTAGAATACGACCAGCTCGTCCAGGAGGCCCTTCCATGAAAGCCTATGTGTTTGTCAACGTTGCCCCAGGGAAACCCATCGACGTTGCAGGAAGGTTGCGGGCTATCGAGGGTGTCAAGTCTGCCGACACTTGCTGGGGATTACCAGACATAGTTGCCCTGGTGGAGACTGCCAACTTGAAGGCCCTGCAAGGTTTCGTGCTCAACAAGATTCAGAAACAGGTGGCAGGGGTGAAGCAGACGGACACACACATTGTCTGGGAATCATAGGGCTCTCAACTAGTTTTCAGGCCCTCCTCCTCCGCATGAACTTCTCGGAGTAGGGCCCCTTGAGGGCGGCAGTTGCGTTACACTTTGCCCATTACAACTTAGTGAGAATGCATCAGTCACTTAGAATGACTCCGGCAATGGCAGCAGAGATTACTAATCATCTTTGGAGTTTGGAGGAGTTTTTGTCGGCCACGGCCAATTGAACTCTAAGGCCAAAAATGCCGCTGTCTCCGCGCCCAAATTTTCTGCGACCATGGCGACTAAAATCTCTTCGGGAGAAGCTTTTCGGGTACTGAACAAGTGGAAAGAAGAAGGCACCGGCCTTTCCGCCATTTGTATTATCCGCGATGCCACGGTGTTCGTCCTGTGGCAATCATCAATCAAGCAACTGTCTAGAGACTCTGTTAGCATCGCGGGAGACAACGGAGAAATACTATTGTGGTTAGATGAAGCCACCGATTTCGCATTTGCGGGGGTAGAAGACGTCCCGCCAAATATCCAGGGGAAGATTGCAGCCAAGAGATGTCTCCAAATTTTACGGGGAACCAACAGCTTTTACCTCTCGGAGCGGGTAATGATTGGAACTAGCGGAGAATATATCCACTAGCTTTTGAGGGATTTTTATTGTCAGGGGGGCCAAGTGAGCAAGAAGGAAGATGTCGAAAGGATAACCAGAGAGTTGCTCCAAGAAAATGGGTTGGACTATGGGATAAATTATATTTTTCAGCCGCAAAAAACAGCGGGTGAGTGGGTCATTCACCTAACTGAGCGTATTCAGCTAAGGTGCGAAACGGATGTTTCTAACGAAAAAACACGGCATATACTCAGGCAGCAAATAGAATCTCTTAGCTGAAAATGCCCCACTACCGGATTCTCCCCTCTGTTGACAACCCACCTCCCCCAGCGGTAGCCTCCAGGCCAAGCGAGAGTTCCAGTCCCATGTCTTTTGCTGCACGCCCGACTTTCTGTTGCGTGCTCTGATTGGGGAGGGATTCATGGCCGACGTACAGGGCGAAACTCTCCCACCGCAAGGAGAGCGGCGGCGAAGTGAGCGAATCCCTACGGTCAAGCCTTTAGAGGTGGCGCGCCACGCCGAAGGGGGCATCTACGTCCGGGAGCAGGCCGAAACCGAGGTGGTCAGCGCTCATGGCGGCCTGCTACGGATGAAACACAGCCTCCCTTGCCGGGTGGTAATCGGACTAAACCTTAGTGGTGCAGGCGACTGGACTATGGCGCGTGTAATGCGCTGTGACCCTCCACGTCCAGGGGGATGGACGCCCGTTGCTGTTGAGCTAGCTGTTCCCAGCGAGGCATTCTGGGGCGTCTTGTTCTGGTCTGGCGTATGACCGGCTTACAACCCGCATGTGGTCAGACTTGATAGTTAGAGGGTCTAAGTGTCGCTCGCTCCACTTGGGTTATCCAGAGTAAAGCAGGGAGGACGGCCTATGCGCTTCCTTGAAATACACTATAACTGCTCATCGTGCGGAGCGAAGTCAATCGAAAAGGAATCGGTGCAAACCGAGCAACCAGATGAAGAACTTCTAAAACGTGTGGCCCACCAAATAATCTGCCCAAATCCTAACTGCAAGTCGGCTGGGCGACCTCAGGACTTGGAGGTTTCGCGCATCGTACCGGCATAGATTAGGTGTTAGGGATAAATGAACACCGAAACTCGGGAGAAAGTAGACAACCGACTTTTGCGGTAGATTGCGACCCCATCTGCTCCGACCCCCGCTTCCCATCCCTCCTCCTCCGTATGAACTTCCCGGAGCAGGCTTTTCACGAACAGGTCGAGGCTCTCTTGGGGAAGTGTGCCGAAAGCATGTGGTTTTGGCGCGCCGAAAGGGAATGGTTTTGGCACACCCCCGCGTTGACTTGCCTGCGGGCGGGGACTAAGTGGTGTTTTCCATTGTGGTGCAGGGGCTGACGGTGAAAGCGGTGGCGGCGCGGATGGTTCGTTAGTTGAATGGTTGACTGGGTCACTGATTGATCGGTTGAAGGTGGGGAAGAAATTCAAGGCGTCCGGAGGACGCCTGGACAGACCCTTCGGCTTCGCTCCCTTCGGCTTCGCTCCGGGTCTCCGCTACGCTGCGACGGGGTCTCCGCCCTTCGGCAGGCTCAGGACCTTTGCTACGCTTCGGCTTCGCTTCGACAGGGCAAGCAGGGCCAGCGCCTGCCCTAGACAAGAAAACCCAGTGGCAGAAGCCACTGAGCTGAACCAAGGGTCTAACCTTGACAACCTCACCGGGAAACTGTACGATCCGCTCAGGTTTCTGCGGCTTTCTCGGGGCCCGTTGCCCCCGTGCCCAAGTGCTCTGGCGGAGCCGCGAATCGGGTCACCGGAGGTGGGATTCCATGGAGCCCCTCCTGATACTCTGGATCGTTGCACTCATCCTCGGGGGCATCTTCGAGCTGATCATCCTCGTCAAAGCCTGGCAGGACTCCATTTTCCAGTTTCTGCTCTGTCTCTTCTTCCCGCTTTACATTTTCTACTACGCCTTTGCGCGCCTCGCGAGCGGCAGAAGAGGACTGATCGTTGGCGGCTACGTGGTGTGCGTGCTGCTCGTCCTCATTTTGTGGTCTTCTTCGGAGAGCCTGTCCACGCCCAAGGTCGAAGTTATCGATTTCGAGTGCGTTCAGACGGGCAGCGACATCCTGATGTCGGGGACGGTGAAAAACGTTTCCGACAAACCGCTTTCGCTCACCGCGACCGGCGCCCTGATTTTTGACCCTGACCACCCCGCCTTCAAAACGGCGGGCTTGAGGTCACGCCGCTTCGAGGGGACCGTCACGCCCAAGTCCTTGCCGCCAGGGAGCACCGGCCGCTTCCAGATTCGCGGCCAGGTGCCCAGGCGCGAGGTGTTTGTGCTCCGCAAGCTCGCATTGCCCGGCGGCGACTGCCGCCTCGACCCGTTCACCGACGACAGCACTGGCGACCGCGTCAACTATCGCGAGCCCTGAACTCGCCCAGTTTCAGCGTGCGCGGGCGACGGCCCTCACCAGGGGGCACACCCAGTCTGGGTTTATCTAAGAGGCTCGCCATTCGCAGTCTTACCAACATGAATTTTTCCTTGCACCCAGTTTCTCACCTCCTCTGTCAAAACGAAGGGGCGGGGGTGTCGGGAACTAGCAGAAACAACCCTGGGGGGTTGCCTGCCAAGTGCCCAGGGTTTCCTTTCCCCTCCTTCCAAGACCTGTCACGGCGAATGAACTTCCCCGAGTGGGTTCCTTCCCCATCTGTGCCGAAACCATGTGATTTCGGCCCACGCGAATCGGCCATCTAGGCTGCTGAGTTGCAAAGGCTCCTTGGAAAGGCCGCTGCGGTGGAGCTTACTCCGGGAAGTTCAGGCGGAGGAGGAGGGATTGGAAGCAAGGGTCGGAGCAGAAGGGGGTCGAACAAGGGGAACGCTAACTGCTAGACAGGCGGGGGGACTTGTGCTAGTGTGAGAGCGCGTTTGGAGCTCTGGCAACACCTTTTGAGTTGATCTCAATGGCCGTGAGTTTCAGTCTCGCGGCGTTTTTTTGTATCAGCCCCGAGGCGTTGGGAGAAGCAAACAGCAACAACACAAAGGAGCATCGGTAAAGCGACAATGACGAATACACGTGAGCAAGGCACTGTGAAGTGGTTCGACGCCTCGAAAGGATACGGGTTTATCACCCGCGAGAAGGGTAAGGACGTTTTCGTCCACTTTTCCGCCATCCAGGGGGACGGGTATCGCTCCCTCCAGGAAGGCGCGGCGGTGGAGTTCGAGGTGACCGAGGGTCCCAAGGGGCCCCAGGCCGCCAACGTGACACCACTCTAAACGGAACCGGGAGCCGGACCTGCAGGGTCCGGCTCTCTTTTTTTATCTGGCACAGTCTGCCACCTTCCCCCTCCCAGCCTCAAGCTGTGTCATAAAGATGTGCTTCTGGCACACACGACCTTCAGGACTTCTTGTCTAGTTCTATCAACGACTTCCCCGGCTACTAATTAGACGGGTTTTGGCACACGGCCGAGCTGACCTCAGGTTGCCCAAACCAGATGCCCTTGCTGCGGGTTTAGAAATTTCTCCTGTGGAAAACTGCACGGCCTCTTTTCGTTGTTGTGTGTGCTACAATGCATGTGCATTGGGCCGCTTCTTCTCACTCCTGAAAGACGGGATCTGCACGCAAGAGCAATAATGCAAGCGGGGTTGCGTTAAGATGAAACCCAAGGATATCGAAAAAGCAATAAGCACAACCGAAAAACTGCTAAAGAACGTGCCAGCTGACAAGAGGACACTGGCATTTCCGATCGTGCTAGACCGTGTACTGGCTGCTGAACTTGGCAGCGTGCTTGAGGAACGACCACGCGTTCGAACGAGGGCCAAACTTACTGCTCGCGAGGCGGCCAGGGAGAAGGGAACGCGGCCAGAACTCGTAAGGCGTATGGTTCGTACCGGATGGTTCAAGAAGAAACGCCGGCTGAGCGATATCGCGAAGGAATTGCGCCGCTTGGGGAAGAAAACACCAGTTACGTCCCTCCCTGCTCTACTACTTCCGATGGTGTTGGAGGGGGGTCTAGAGCGAGAGCAAGATGCAAAGGGCATCTACGTATACTTTTCCAAATAGCTACCCGTGATGTCCCCCTTTGCTGTACTGGATACTCGCGTTCGCGCTCTAGAAACAATAGCCGACTTCCTGGATGATCATCCGAAGGTGGAAATCTATCATCGTAACTATCGTAAGCTTCCTCTAGCGCGTGCTCACCTTCGAAGTATTCGTTCAGCGGCTAGAGAAGCCCGGGGCCAGCCGTTGTCCAGGCAGCAAACTACGGTACTTATCGAAGTTGCACAAATTGCCGATTCACTCTTGCAGCGAATACACAAGATCAAGAAAGCAGATTTCAGAAGGGAAGTTCAACGCCTTGCTGAGAAAGTTGTCCCGTTCACACCCAGCGACGAATTCCCTCAACTTCCACAATTTCCCAAACACACTCCAAAGTGGATTAAAGATCAAGTTCAACGTGATTACCAAGAGATATTGAAGTGCTACAGCGCGGGCGCAAATCGAGCCTGCATTGTATTCGCTGCAAGAATCTTGGAATGTGTCCTGGGGTACAGATTTCATAAAAAGGAAGGTATTGATCCCGCGGAGGAACGATGGGCACTTGGACAACTTGTCGATGAGTCCAAAAAGAGGAATGTCCTTACGGATGTTGTCACTCCGGGAGTAGACCACCTGCTCGGATTCCTCAATTCAACTCGAATCGCGTCTGTACACGTGAAACCCAAAGTGTATGAACCATCCCGGACCGATACAAAAATCATTGTTCAAATAGCACGTAGCCTAATTGTTCCCCTGCTTCCATAGTTCTTGGCTTTCTCTGAATCGGCTTGTAGAAGGTACCCATTGGTTTTCGCTGTGGACTCGATCCGCACACTCGTTTTGTTGAGAGAGGGGGCGTGCCGAAAAGGGGCCCGCGCAGACGGGATTGCAAGTCACTGATTCCGCGTGTACTAGAATTGCATCTTCCGACGGTGCCGAAACCACATGGTTTTGGCACAGAGGGGAGGGGCTTACTCTGGGAAGTTCATGCGGCGCAGCAAGAATTGGAACTGCAAGTTTAGGGTTTCAGGTGCTCCTGGAGGTAGCGGCGGATGGATTCGCGCCAGTAGCCCGCCATCGTTCCCTCGAAGAGCCGATGGGGCTGCTCGGGGAGGATAAGCAGGTCAAAGCGCTTGCCAGCGCGGATGAGCGCATCGACCACCTTCATGGTGTTTGAGAAGGGAGCGATTTCGTCGTTGGTTCCATGGATCAGCAGCAGTTTCCCTTTGAGATTAGAGGCGAACCCAAGATTCGAGGCATACTCGTATCCCTCTTTATTGTCGACCGGTGAGCCCATGTAGAACCCCCATTGCTCGATACCTGCTGGAGGAGCGGAGGCAACGCCGACGTGATAGACATCCGGGGCGAGCAACAGAGCGCGGATCGTCATGTAACCCCCGAATGAGATACCCGTTACACCCACGCGGCTCAGATCCATGTAGGGTCGCGTTTCGGCTAATTGTCTCAAGGCGGCCACATGATCCGGTATTTCATATCGGCCGATGTTTCCGTACGCCACATCTTGGAATTCCTTTCCTCGTCGCGGTGTGCCTCGGGCATCCATTTGGAAGGTCACGAAGCCCAACTGGGCGAGGGCGCGTGGGTCGATAACTGTCCGGATGCGGATGAAGCTCCTGGAAACGATAGCGTTATGGGGACCTCCATAGATCACCTCGATCACCGGGTATTTCCGATCCGGATCGAAGTCATGCGGTTTGTAGAGCATGCCATGGAGATCCGTTTCTCCATCGGCAGCTTTGACGACGAATTCCTCCGGTGGATTCCACCTCAGCTCCTTGATCAGCGAGTCGATGTCGGCTCTTGAGAGGGTCCGGAGGAGAGTACCGTCCGCCTTCCGCAACTCGACGGCCGGTGGGCGGACCACCGAGGAGTGTGCGTCCAGGAAGAAGTCTTTCGACGGGGCAAATTGGATGGCGTGCTGGCCCGTGGCTTCGGTCAGGCGCGCGAACCCTTTGCCTTCCATGTTCACCCGGTAGAGGTGAGTGTCGTAGGGGCGCTGCGGGTCACCGTGGGCGGTGAAGTATACCCAACCATTCTTCCCATCTACAGTAACAACCTCTACAACCGGAAAGGCTCCTTCGGTAAGTTGCCGGATAAGATTCCCATCGATACTGTAAAGGTAGAGGTGTCGCCACCCGTCCCGTTCTGAAATCCAGATGAATTTATTTCCGTCTGGCAGCCAGATAAAAAGTCTTTCGTAGACGTGGGGACGCTCAACTCCGATGATAAACGTTTTCTGGGTTTCGGTAAGTACGACGCGGGTGGTGCCGGTCTCTGGGTCAGCGGCCATCAGTTCCAGTTTTTTCCAGTCTAGGCTTCCCTTTTGAAAAAGCAGCTCGCGGCCGTCCGGTCGCCACCCGGGAGAGATGTAAAGGAAGTAATGCGGCTCTTCGCCGGTATTCACCCGGACCGCGTGCCTTGAAAGGACATCTATGATGAAGAGTTCAGTCTGAGGGATGCGCTCGCCTGCGAGAGGATTGTAGTCGTGCGCCCACTCCAACTCCTCTCTCAGTCCTAGATAATGGAGGATCGGGATTTTGGGGTATTCGCGCAAATCTACCTTGGTCACTGCCAGCCTGAAGCTGTCCGGTGACCACTTGGTCCATCTGTTCCAGATGTCGTGACCCCAGGCGTAACCCTGGATGCCATCTGTCGTGAGCTGCACGCTGCGGCCGTCGTAGGTGGAGCGCAAGTACAGATTGTAGTCTTTGACGCCGGCAAACCAGCGGCGGTCGGGAGAGGCTTCCTCCCTCATATTGATAAATGGGTGAGGGACGATCTGTGGGACCAGTCGACTTTTCTCTTCCTCGGAGATGACAGGTGCTCGAGTGATGGTGTAGGTGTCGAGCTGGAGGATGAACTCCTTGTTCTCCACGGTGAACTTGACCGCCTTCTCGGTCTGGTCCAAGAAGCTGAATTCCTCAAAGGGCAGTCCCTGGTAGGGCGGCTCGTGCCCCAGCAAGGGAGTCAGCGTTTTTCGCAGACGTGGGGTGTCGAACAAGGGAATCTTGGTGTTGGCCCTGGGGTCAACCTTGTAGATGACGGTGTTGGCCGGCGCCCCCTCGGCATACCAGAAGCTGCTGCCGTCAGCCATCCAGTGGGGCTCGATGGAGCCACCCTTGACGTAAGAGGCAAACTCCAGGTAGCGGTAGTACATCGCCTCCCGCTCGGATTGCTCCGCGTCCTGCGAGGGAAGTGGGCTCGCGACGATTGCAAGGCCGATGACTAGAAGAACGAGAATTGTTTGTTTTGGCCTAGGCATTCTTGCCTCCCGTTGTGCCTGCGAAGAGATAGTGG
>JALLOH010000765.1 GCA_027717655.1 Acidobacteriia bacterium AH_259_A11_L15 | reverse complement strand
CCCCGAGCCCCCGGCACACGCTGGAGCTGATCAACTACATGAGAGAGAACAACATCAAACTTATCCAGGATGTTGCCCACCAACATGTCCTTCAGGTGGTCGGTTTCGCCCACCGTTTTGCTCATGGCCAGGATGGCGGCCGCGGAGGCCACCGCATAGACGATGCCGATGAAGGCTTCCTGGGGGATACGGACGCGCCGCACCCGCGCCAGGGCGAAGATCACTGCGCCCAGAAGCGTGAACCCCAGGCTGGTCCAGTAGG
>JALLOH010000764.1 GCA_027717655.1 Acidobacteriia bacterium AH_259_A11_L15 | reverse complement strand
GACCACGTCCAGCTTGCCGTCCCCATTCACGTCCGCCACGGCGAGTCCCCAGGGCTCGCTACCCACCGGGAAGGGCGAGCCGGGGACCGGGGAGAAGACTCCGCGGCCGTTTCCCCGCCAGACCATAACGCTGCTGCCCATTCCGCTGGTAACCAAGTCCGTTCGGCCGTCTTGGTCCAGGTCTTTCAAGTGGACCTTCCAGCCGCGGTACTCCGTGCTGAGGGAGCCGGCGGCTTCCTGGAACCTGCCTTGTCCATCGCCC
>JALLOH010000763.1 GCA_027717655.1 Acidobacteriia bacterium AH_259_A11_L15 | reverse complement strand
GGCCGCCCCCGCGCAGGCGACCCCAACCCCGGAAGCGGCCGAACTCTTCATCGAGTGGAAGTACGCGGTCAACGGCACCGACAACAAGGGCAACGAAGAGCGGTCCTTCCTGCACGAGGGGATCAATCACATCGTTGATTTCAGCCTGTTTGACCGCCGGCCGCTGCTGGGCGCCCGCCAAATCGAGAGCGTAGGCGTGTTCCGCTACACCGACGACCCCCGGGTCGATCCCGAACGCAACAGCCTGCAGCGCCTCTACACC
>JALLOH010000762.1 GCA_027717655.1 Acidobacteriia bacterium AH_259_A11_L15 | reverse complement strand
AGCTGGCAGAAACCAATCAACTGGTTTGTCACTTCCGTTTTGACAGCCACCAGACGATTACTCAGTTGACGCAAGATTCCCGCGTTGACGATCTCCAGCAAATTCATACCGGCATCATGCTCTCAACACGCTTGCTGAATGATGTTAATCAGCCTGAAGAAGCGCTGCGCAAGAAAAGGGCCTGATCATGAGTGAAAAAAGCATTGTTCAGGAAGCGCGGGATATTCAGCTGGCAATGGAATTGATCACCCTGGGCGCTCGTT
>JALLOH010000761.1 GCA_027717655.1 Acidobacteriia bacterium AH_259_A11_L15 | reverse complement strand
CAGAGGTCCTTTGTATAATTAATAGAAAATCCAAGTTTGCGGCTCAGGGCTACGGCGTTGGCTCCCTTCACCCGTTCCAGCTCCTTCAGCAGAGCCACTGTGTTATGATCTTTTGCCTCTTTCAGCAAGCCGGGAATTAAATCTTTATCGGTTGGCATATTATAATAATTAAAAGTAAAAAAGCAACCTCAGCGAAGGGTTTCGTATTAAAAAATCATCCGTCCTGCTCGTTTTCATTAGAAATTTGTGTTGTCCCAAGATAAT
>JALLOH010000760.1 GCA_027717655.1 Acidobacteriia bacterium AH_259_A11_L15 | reverse complement strand
CTCCAAGACCCCAGCGAGTTCCTCTCTACCCTGAAGGTGGACCTCTACCCGGAAGAGGTCTACACCTTCACCCCCAAGGGCCGGGTGGTGGTGCTGCCCCGGCAGGCGACGCCGGTGGACTTCGCCTACGCCATCCACACCGAAGTGGGCCACACCTGCACGGGCGCCAAGGCGAACGGCCGCCTGGTCCCCTTGCGCTACCGCTTGCAGAACGGCGACATCGTCGAAATCCTCACCCAGGCAGACCACACGCCCAGCCGCGACT
>JALLOH010000759.1 GCA_027717655.1 Acidobacteriia bacterium AH_259_A11_L15 | reverse complement strand
GTACTGGCAGGACCGGACCGGCACGGGGAACTTCGAAGAGGTCTGGCAGCGCGCCCTCCACGACGGCGTCCTCCCCGGCACGGCGCTCGCGCCCCGGCAGTTCTCCTTGAGGCCGGAGTTCCGCCCCGGCAGTCGCGCCGCCACGGATGAACGAGCGGCGACCGAAGGCGAGCGTGGCCTGGAAATCGTCTTCCGGCCCGACCCTACCATCCACGACGGGCGCTTCGCCAACAACGGCTGGTTGCAGGAGCTCCCCAAGCCGCTC
>JALLOH010000758.1 GCA_027717655.1 Acidobacteriia bacterium AH_259_A11_L15 | reverse complement strand
CGGTTGAAGCCCGGCCTGCGGGGCGCCTTCCAGGTGGAGAACGCCGTGAGCGCGGCAGCGGCGGCCCGGCAACTAGCCGCTCGCGGCTGGCACATTCCTCCGGAGGCTATGGCGAGGGGAATTGCCGGGACGAACTGGGGCGGGCGGATGGAGCGGGTCGAGTTTATCCCCAGCGCTCCGCCCGAGGGGCGCCGGCCGCTGGTGTTCCTGGACGGGGCCCACAATCCTGCGGGGGCCCGCCAGGTGCTGCGCTTCTGGGAAGAGC
>JALLOH010000757.1 GCA_027717655.1 Acidobacteriia bacterium AH_259_A11_L15 | reverse complement strand
GCATCCCCGATCAGTACCGCGCCGTCGGCCACCCACGTCCCTGCTCGCACGCGCGCCGTCGGCATATAAGCCGTCTGCCCCCAATCCACGAGACTCTGAAATGCCTCGTGTAAGGTGGGATCAATCCTGCGCCATTCAGCCTGCAGCGCCTCGATCCCCGATGCCTTCACCTGCTCCATCGAGCCAGCCGGGATCATGTAAAAGAGATAGGCTTTGCCGCCCGAGGCCGGAAACAGGCCCAAAATGGTCCGACGTCCGACCAAGT
>JALLOH010000756.1 GCA_027717655.1 Acidobacteriia bacterium AH_259_A11_L15 | reverse complement strand
GGTAAATCCCATGCTGTTCATGCGCTCAACATCATCCGGTTTCCGGCAACCTGCCAGCACATGAAAACCCTGGCGTTTTAATTCGAGCGCGCTTTCCAGGCCAATTCCACTGGAACATCCGGTAATTAAGACCGATTTTTGCATAACTTTACCTGTCAGGATCTCCGTTGCTTTATGAGTCATGATTTACTAAAGGCTGCAACTGCTTCGCCATCCAGTCGGCAATAAACGGCTGGGCGTCGCGGTTGGGATGAATACCGTCATCC
>JALLOH010000075.1 GCA_027717655.1 Acidobacteriia bacterium AH_259_A11_L15 | reverse complement strand
TCCCCTGGGCGCCCCTGGCCCCCGACTATGCCCGCCGCAAGGCTCGCCGCTTCGGCCCCGGCCTCCGCATCCTCCGTACCTACGCCGCCACCGAGTTCATCCTCATTCTGCAAGCGGCGGAGAATCACGCCTCCACCGGTTTGGGGCTCCTGCGCCCAATAGCTTGTGTTGGCCGTGCCCGGGTCGGCGGAAGCGTTGAAGGCAGCGTAGACCCGGTAACCCCGCGCTCCCGATACTCTGTTCCAGATGACTTCAATGACCTGATTGGCGGTGATGACTAGATCAGTCGTGGCGGTGGAAGGCAGACTTTCGCCTACGTCGTTGAACGCCGTCACCTTGAAGCGATAGTGACCCGCCGCCAGCGTTCCGGTGTCCGCCGTGGTCGCTGCGGTTTCTCCGGTAGGGGCAGCGAGCGCAGTGCGACGCTGATTGCTGTCGCCCTTCTTGAGCCAAAGCTGGCCGCTGTAGAAGATAGCGCCAGAACCACCATCGCTGCGAATCCAGAAATCGGGGGCAAGGTTGGCAGCGTTCCCGTTGTCGATCCGCTGTGGGTCGTCAACGACGACGGGGCGGCCGCCCACACCGGCACCCTGCACTGCCTCGCCGTACATGACTAGCCTTTTCGCCGCCAAAGTGCGCTCAGCGAGCTCGAAGGACACTCTGCACTGCCTCCGTTTTTCATAACTAACGCAACTTTTCTCAAAGCGGTATGACACCATGACCACCTACTGCTACCGCACACCAAGTGTGCTACTATGAACGCGTGCGAAAATTTGTCCCAAGTATTGGCATCATACTCGCCCTCAGTACTATTCCCTTCTCCGCTCAAGAAGAACCTCGTCCAATTACAGAAGCAATCAAAGGCTCGGTCGTCTTTCTTTATGGTGGGTTCCTGGACGACGGAGAACCACAAACCGCCTTTGGAACAGCATTCTTCGTCGAACTACCGGACGAAAGATTAGGTCCAGGAAAAGTATTCTGCTACCTAGTCACGAACAAGCACGTACTACAGCCAAAAAGGAAAGACGGTAGTCTAGCGATCCTCGAGACACTCCGCCTTCGGATCAATAGAAGGATTTCAGAATCGGAAGTAAGATTCCAATTTGTTCAAATTCCTCTTCCGAACACTGACGGACCACTCCGTTGGTATTTTCATCAGGAGCCGCACGTGGATTTGGCTGTCTTGCCTGTATGTTTCGATCAGGATGAGTATGAACACGCACGCATTCCCACGGACCTCTTTGTGACCGACAACATTCTGCGATCAAAACAAGTCAACGAAAACGACGACTTCCTCTTCCCCACATTGTTACTTCAATACGCAGGTTATGAGCGAAACTATCCTCTCATCAGACATGGCAAAATCTCCCTCCTTACAGAGGAAAAAATTCCTATCGGAAGAGAAGATCCCTCTGCCAACCGAAGCCTTTATCTAGTAGAAGCTACCGCATTCCCCGGAAATAGCGGTTCTCCCGTGTTCCTGAAACTGGGCATTCGCGAATCGCCAACAGGAGGAGGAATTGAATTCGGTCGCGCGTACTATCTCTTGGGAGTTCTGGAGGTTTTCTTCCCTCAACAGACACAAATCGCTATCGGCTCAGCTGAGACTACCATTAATCTGAACAGCGGCATTGCTGGGGTTATACCCGCGAGGTATCTGAGAGAATTACTAGAACAAGAAGAACTGACGATATTGCGGGAGACGACGGTCGCTGAGCAAGAAAGCGCCGGCGAAGAATACTAACAAGACACCCGACAACGCCGGTTGATCAGCAGGTCAGGTGCAACGCTGCAACAACCTTCCTGACATCCTTCAGCTCGTTGTACTTCTTCACCGCCTCTTCCGTCTCCCCGGCGTGCACCTCGATCCCCAAGCGGTTCAGGAACTCCAGCGTCTCCTGCGGCACCACCATCCGCCCGTAGTAGCCCGTCCCCACCACCAGCACCTCTGGCTTCGCCTTCACCACTTCCTTCAGGTCGTCCTTGTCCAGCCGGTGCCCTTCCTTCCGCCACCAGTTCGCCTGCACCCGAGCTGCCCCGCCCGCGGCCGGGTCTGCGTAGAGGATCACGTCCCGGTCGTACTCCTTCCCCGCGTGCCGCAACCGCCCGAAATCATATTTCTCGACCTGTGGTGAGCTATGCCGAACCATCATGTCTCCCTCACGGTTCTTGTCATTCCGAGCCCCGAAAGGCCGCCCTGGCAGGCAATTCGGGGCGAGGAATCTGCTTTTCGATCCCTCACTCCTCCGGCAGCTTCTTCAACTCCGTAATCACCAGCACCCCGCTCTCTCGTTCGGTCAGCGTGAACTCGATCCGGTCGTTCTCCTCCAGCCCCTCCAGCAGCGACGCCGGGTTCACCGGGAACACCCGCGTGTCTGCCCGCAGAAATCCCGGCACTTCCTCGTGCTCGACCATCACCGAATACGTCGCCGGGTTCACCACCAGCACCCTCCCCCGCACCGTGTGCTGCTTTCCCCGTCCCGCCAGCGCCGACTCCTCGATCTTTCGGATCTCAGTGATCGTCAGCCCCGAAGGCTTCTGCTCCAGCACGAACTCCACCGCGTCCCCTTCGCTCAACCCCTCCAACAGCGTCTCGGACTCCACCGCGAACGCCATCGTCATCGCGTCCATTAGCCCGGGGATGGCTTCGTGGGCTAGCGTCACCCGCTTCCCCGCCGCATCAATGCTCACCACCTTTCCCTTCACCCTCCACGACGGCGGTTCCGCCTGTTCCGGCTCCCGCGCACACCCTACCGCCACCAGCCCCGCCGCCAGCAAGACCAAACCCAGCCACTTCCTCATCTATGCTCCTCCTTTCCCTTCCACTAGGAACCGATTCAACTCGGTTTCTTATCCTAGCACACCCTCGTCGCCGTCATTTCCCGGACGCCGCACCACTCTCATCCGAGGCGAGCTTGCTTGACCCTCCTCTCCCCCGCGCGCTATTCTGGCAGGTTCGAGGTGTGTGCCTGGAGCCCACTGAGGGCTTCTGTTTGCGGGTACTCCGCTTGTCCTGAGCGAAGCGAAGCGTACCGGGTACATCCATGATCAAAGCCATCACCGTCCGCGGCGCCGGTTCATCCCGAGCCTGTCCTGCCTGCCCTGAGCCAAGCCGAAGGGAGCGACAGCGAAGGACGGAGCGAGCGGCACTCACAACCTTTGCAAAAGACCGCTAGGCCAATGTCCATCAACGAAATTACCGTCCGCGGGGCTCGTACTCACAACCTGAAAAACATCTCCGTCACCATCCCCCGCCACACCCTCACGGTGGTCACCGGCCTCTCCGGCTCCGGCAAGTCCTCGCTCGCCTTCGACACCCTCTACGCCGAAGGCCAGCGCCGCTACGTTGAATCCCTCTCCGCCTACGCCCGCCAGTTCCTCGACCAGCTCGAACGCCCCGACGTCGACTCCATCGAGGGCCTCTCCCCTTCCATCTCCATCGATCAGAAAACCACCACCCGCTCCCCTCGCTCCACCGTCGGCACCATCACCGAAATCTACGACTACCTCCGCCTTCTCTTCAGCTCCATCGGCGCCCCCCACTGCCCCCGCTGCTCCAAGCCCATCGCCCGCCAGTCCACCGAGCAGATCGTCCGCGCCATCATGGAGACCGCCTCCGACACGATCGAGAAGGGCGGCACCTCAGCCTCCGACCTGTCCGCCGCAGTCCGCAGGACGAAGGCGGAAGCCCAACGGGCGCAGGAGGCTCCCCGCATTATGATCCTCGCCCCGGTGGTCCGCGGCCGCAAAGGCGAGTTCCGCAAGCAGCTCGAGCAGTTCGCCCGCCGCGGCTGGACCCGCGCCCGCATCGACGCCGCCCTCCGCCCCCTCGACCAGCCCATCCGCCTCCACCGCCGCCGCCCCCACACCATCGAAATCGTCGTCGACCGCCTCCTGGTCAAGCCCGGCATCGAAAAGCGCCTGGAAGCCTCCCTCGAGACCGCCCTCAGACTCGCCCAGGGCTTGGTTACCGTCGCGGTCATCGACGGCCCCGAGCGTCTCTACTCCGCCCGCCTGGCCTGCGCCGACTGCGGCATCAACGTCCCCCAACTCGAGCCCCGCAGCTTCTCCTTCAATTCCCCCTACGGCGCCTGCCCCGACTGCCACGGCCTCGGCTCCCGCTACGAGTTCGACCCCGCCAAGGTCGTCACCGACTCCTCCAAGCCCCTCTTCGAAGGCGGCCTCGGCCCCGGCGGCAGCTCTTCCTACTTCGAGAGCACCTTCCTCCACGCCGCCGAAAACTTCGGCTTCGACCCCAACCTCCCCTTCGAAGCCTACCCCCGCCGCCTCCAGCGCCTCATCCTCTACGGCGCGCCCCGCCACCCTTCATCCCGAGCGAAGTCGAGGGGCTTCGTCGGCCTCCTGAACCTCTTGCAGCGCGCCTACGAAGACACCCGGTCGGAAGACTACCGCGAGTGGCTCGAGCAATATATGTCGGCCTCCACCTGCACCACCTGCCGCGGCAAGCGCCTCCGCCCCGAATCCCTCGCCGTCCGGGTCGCCGGCTACTCCATCGACCAGTTCACCTCCCTGCCCGTCTCCGACGCCGCCAGGGCCATTCGCCAGATGGCCCGCTCCTTCACGCCGCGCCAGCGCGAGATCGCCGGCCGCCTCGTCCACGAAATCACCGAGCGCCTCCAGTTCATGCTCGCCGTCGGCCTCGACTACATCTCCCTCGACCGCTCCGCTGCCACCCTTTCCGGCGGCGAGTCCCAGCGCATCCGCCTCGCCACCCAGATCGGCTCCCGCCTCCGCGGCGTCCTCTATGTCCTCGACGAGCCTTCCATCGGCCTCCACCACCGCGACAACAACCGCCTCCTCCGCACCCTCACCCAGCTCCGCGACCTCGGCAACACCGTCATCGTCGTCGAGCACGACGAAGAAACCATCCGCCGCGCCGACTACGTCCTTGACCTTGGCCCCGGCGCCGGCACTGATGGCGGCTACCTGGTCGCGGAAGGCAAGCCGGACGATATCGCCTCCTCGCGCGACTCCCTCACCGGCCGCTACCTCAGCGGCAAGCTGAAGATCCCTCTCCCCGATACCCGTCGCTCCCCCAACGCCAACTTCGTCACCGTCCGCGGTGCCCGCCACCACAACCTGAAGAACATCGATGCTCGCTTCCCCCTCGGCCTCATCACCTGCGTCACCGGCGTCAGCGGCTCCGGCAAGTCCACCCTGGTCAACGACATCCTCTACCGCGCCCTCGCCCGCCGTCTCTACCGCGCCCTCGACGAGCCCGGCGACCACCGCACCCTCCAGGGCGCCGGGCACCTCGACAAAGTCGTCGTCATCGACCAGGCCCCTATCGGCCGCTCCCCGCGCTCCAACCCCGCCACCTACACCGGCCTCTTCACTCCCCTCCGCGAGTTGTTCGCGATGCTCCCGGAATCCCGCCAACGCGGCTATCGCCCCGGCCGCTTCAGCTTCAACGTCAAGGGCGGCCGCTGCGAGGCCTGCCAGGGCGACGGCCTCCGCCGCATCGAGATGAGCTTTCTCCCCGACGTCTACGTCACCTGCGAGGTCTGCCGCGCCCGCCGCTACAACCAGGAAACCCTCCAGGTCAAGTTCAAGGCCCTCTCCATCGGCGACGTGCTCGAGTCCACCGTCGCCGACGTCGCCCCTCTGTTCGAAAACATCCCCCAGATTCAAGCGAAGCTCCAAACTCTGGTAGATGTCGGCCTCGGCTACATCCACCTCGGCCAGCCCGCCACCACCCTCTCCGGCGGCGAAGCCCAGCGCATCAAGCTCGCCCGTGAGCTCTCCCGCCGCCAGACCGGCCGCACCCTCTATATCCTTGACGAGCCCACCACCGGCCTCCACTTCGACGACGTTTTGAAACTCCTGAACGTCCTCAACCGCCTCGCCGACCTCGGCAACACTGTCATCATCATCGAGCACCACCCCGACGTCATCAAATCCGCCGACTGGATCCTCGACCTCGGCCCCGAAGGCGGCCACGCCGGCGGCCACATCGTCGCCGAAGGCCCCCCGGAACGCGTCGCCCGCGCAAGAGGTTCGTACACAGCAAAGCTGCTAGCCCGCATACTTAAAGATGGAAGCACACGTAGGTAGGGCGTCTCACTCGCCTAACCAAGCTCGTTGCTAACTTCTTCGTGCCCTAAGCTTCATCATCTTCATGTCCATCATGTTCATCAGGCCCATTACGCCCATCATGCCGATCATGACCGCTATGCCCCTCATGACAACAACTGCATTCGAATGCATCCAGATGGCTTTATCGCTTCGCCTTTTCCACTGTGCGAAGATCAATAAACATCTTCCTGGTTGCTGCTTGAGGAGGGTCTCCACCAATTGGTCGGAAGCCGTATTTCGCATACCAAGATACAGCCATAGGATAGGCATCAACGATAACTGCTCGGCATCCAACGCTTTCGCCCAAAGTTAGGGCGAGATTAACTGCGTGGATAAGTAGAGCCTCTCCTATCCTACGTCCTCCAAACCTGCGATCTACTGCAAGCCGTGCGAGGAGAACCACCGGAATGTCTGCATAAGGTGACAGCCGACGGAGTTCTATGGAGGACGCTCTAGGTATGCTGCTTACAGCGACCGTGGAGTAGCCGATTACGACGTTTGGTTGGGCTTCATCTACTGCGACGTAGGTTACCCCAACCCTGTTTCTTCTCTGATTTTGCCACGCGTATCGAGTGAGATAGGTATTTAGTGCCTCATCCCCACAGTCAAAGTGGCTACGTAGGTCATCCTCGTCCAAATGCCGGATGTAGAGAGGCACACGATTAGCGCTTCATCGCCCGAGCGAGGTCACGCGTAGGCTCTGGAACCTCACTGGAAGCCAAGGCAGCTAGACTGGAGAGCTGCTCCGGAGTCCAGTGGACTTCCACGCGCGGCAACTCATGCTCGGGTGCCACTCGCTCCAACAAAGGAGACACGAATTCACACACGGCCTTCTCGTTTTCCAAGCTTGCCACTTTCCGTCCCTGACGACGCTGACGAACAGCCCAGCTGGCCATCGCTAGCAATTGCGAAAATAGCTCGCTGTTGCTCCTCATCCCGAAATCTTGTCTTAGAGAAGCCAGAATTGCCCGATCTTTTTCGTTAAGATCAACTTGGAATCGCATTGCTGTTACCTCGCTTTCCCAATGCAATTAGATTGTAAGTTAGGTTTTTTGGTTGTCAACAGGAAAAAGGTATTTATTTTCTTACAATTACGGTTGGCACTCGGCATAGAATTCCTCTTGCCAGTCTTCCTTGAGCTCAGGGATACTTTCAAAATGCCTTCAATCTACAACCTCGACCCACTCGAGTTTGAAGGCCTGAAGACCGAACCGCTGGCCAAACGCCCTTCCAAAATCCGCCCGCAGGACTTCGCCCGCTCCTACAAACGCGGCGCCCGCTTCCGCGACTTCCTCCACACTCTGCCTGCCATCCTGGCGGCGGTTGACCTCCGCCGCCTGGTCGACGCCCTGCTCCGCGCCCGCCGCAAAAAGAAACCCATCCTCTGGGGCCTCGGCGGCCACGTCATCAAAGTCGGCCTCGCCCCCGTCCTCATCGACTTGATGCGCCGCGGCTTCGTCGGCGGCATCGCCACCACCGGCGCCGCCCTCATCCACGACTTTGAAATCGCCCTCGCCGGCCGCACCTCCGAAGATGTCGAAGCCCAGCTCGCCCGCGGCAAGTTCGGAATGTCAAGAGAGACCGGCCTCTATCTGAACGAAATCGCTGTCGGTGCCGCCCGCAGCCGCCTCGGCCTCGGCGAAGCCGCCGGAAAACTCCTCACCAACCCGCGCCTCGGCGCCAAGCACACCGACGTTAGTCTCCTGGCTGCAGCCTACAACCATCGTATCCCCTTCACCGTCCACCTGGCTATCGGCACCGACATCTTCCACGTCCATCCCTCGGCCGACGGCGCCGCCCTCGGCGCTGCCAGCTACCACGACTTCCGCCTCCTCTGCGCCCTGGTCCAGCGGCTGCACAACGGCGGCGTCTACCTCAACCTGGGCTCGGCCGTCATCCTCCCCGAAGTTTTCCTGAAAGCCCTGGCGGCCGTCCGTGGCCTCGGCCGCCCGCTCAAGAACTTCACCACCGCCAACCTCGACTTCCAGCAGCACTACCGCCCCACCCAAAACGTTCTCCTGCGTCCCGCCCGTGCCCTGAAAGCTCAAGCCATCTCCCTCACCGGCCCCCACGAGCTCCTCCTGCCTCTTCTGGCTGCTGCTCTCATCGAGCGCAGCTAGTCGCCCGCCGACCCCGCCTGCGTATTGTCATTCCTCCCCTGCCCATTCTGAGAATGGGGGGGGGAGGAATCTGCTTGTCCGCCAAACCGGCTTGCCCCATCCTGCCTCCACTGCTAGAGTCTGCCCTGCCTGCCGCAGGCAGACCGCGCCCGATGAACACGACCGCCACTCCGCAAGCTTCAGAACAACCCCCAGCCGGCTCCCCGGCGCCCCATCTCGGCGGACTGTCCCACCTGTTCGCCTTTGTCTCCGCTGCCCTACTGCTGATGATTGCACTGCCCAACCTGGCCGTTACGGTGGCGCTTCCTGTCCTCCTGCACGAGAATCCCGGCTTGACTCCCGGGCAAGCCCTCGACCAGCTGCGCTTCAACGCCTTCTTCGTCGTCCCCGTCCAGGTCGTCACCTCCGCCCTGCTCGTCCTGCTTATCTATGTCTTCGTTCGCCGCCGCGCCCTCCCTTTCTGGAAGAGCCTGGCTCTCCGGCCGCTGAACCCTCTCTACCTCTTACCCCTCCTGCTGGGCGGCGGTTTGCTGGCCCTGCTGGTCGTATTCGCCAGCGCCCTCGTGCCCCCGCCCGAAGAGCTCCCCTTCGACAAGCTCTTCAGCAGCCAAGCCGCCGCCTGGCTCATCATCGGACTCGCCCTCTTGCTCGCTCCCGTCGTCGAAGAAATGGTCTTCCGCGGCTACATCTATACCCTGCTCGAAACCCGCTTCGGCGTGGCCCCGGCCGTCCTGGTCAGCGGCCTCCTCTTCGGCGCCTGGCACTTCCCCCAGTACTACCCCGGCTACTTCCAGATGTTTCTCATCTGCGTCGTCGGCCTCGCCTTCTCGCTGGTGCGCGCCGGCAGCGGCACCCTGCTCGCCAGCATCCTCGCCCACTTCGCCTACAATGCCACTGTCTCCCTCCACTTCCTTGCCTCCGACCAGTTCCGCTCCCTCCCCGCCCTCTTCTGAGCTTACTCTCTGCCTCTCTGCATCCCTGCTTCCCTGCATCCTGATCTCGTTCAGAATGATGGGTGACACTCAGTTAGAGTGTCAGGATGCAAATCTGCCACGGGAAAGTCCCCCGCGCCCGCCAGCT
>JALLOH010000755.1 GCA_027717655.1 Acidobacteriia bacterium AH_259_A11_L15 | reverse complement strand
CACCCATATACCTGTCAGCAGCTCGGCTTCCGATTCGTTGGGCGTCAGAACGGAAACCTGCCGCAATATACCGTCGCTCAGAGGCTGAGCTGGAGCCGGATTCAATATCACTCGGACACCGCTCTCGCTGGCGATACTCGCCGCGGCTTGTATGGTTTCAAGGGGGGTCTCCAATTGCATCAAGAGGATATCCGCAGAGGCGATGGAGTCCCTTGCAGCCTGGACATCGGCCGGGCTCACATTCGCATTGGCACCCGAGGCAACGG
>JALLOH010000754.1 GCA_027717655.1 Acidobacteriia bacterium AH_259_A11_L15 | reverse complement strand
ATGAAGCGCGACTCCAAGCTCTGGAGCGGGTGCCTGGCCGGGGCCTACCGCGAGGACAAGTTCTTGGAAGCCTTCGAGCGCGCCGGTTTCTACGGCATCCGGATTGAAAGATACGACCCGAAGCCCTGGCAGACGGTGCGCGGTATCGAGTTCCGCTCCCTTACCGTGACCGCCCGCAAGGGCAAAGACGGGCCCTGCTTGGAGCGCTACCAGGCCGTCATCTACAAGGGGCCTTGGAAGGAGGTCCGGGACGACGACGGCCACCT
>JALLOH010000753.1 GCA_027717655.1 Acidobacteriia bacterium AH_259_A11_L15 | reverse complement strand
ATCCAGCGCTGCTTAGAAAAGAACCCCAAGAAGCGCTTCCAGTCCACGCGCGACCTGGCGGTGGACCTCGCCCCGTTGCGGCGGGAGTCGGGCGAAGTGCGTGCGCCGGCGGCGGTGGCGGCCGAAGTTGAGGAGCCCGGTCTGGTGCAGCGGGCATTTCGCGCCTGGGGCCTGACGCCGCGGCGCTGGTGGGAACTCGACACCCTGGCAGGGCTCATCGTGACGGCGGTGGTGTGGTTTTCCATAGTGGATAAGACCAATGGAACC
>JALLOH010000752.1 GCA_027717655.1 Acidobacteriia bacterium AH_259_A11_L15 | reverse complement strand
AGGGTACTTCGTGCAGCGTGATCGAGAACGGCGCGAACCTGCTCAAGCGTCACCCCGGGAAACCACTCGACGAACTGCGACGCAGAAGCACCGTCTTCGAGATTCTCAAACAGTGCGGCCACAGGGACCCGCGTACCGCGGAATACCCAAGCTCCGCTGACGCGTTCCGGGTCCCGCGACTGCGGGGCAGGAGGACCAATCGATCATGGCCAAATAATACCACAGCCACGGATTACGCCGATTTAACGGATTAAGAAGACGATCTAC
>JALLOH010000751.1 GCA_027717655.1 Acidobacteriia bacterium AH_259_A11_L15 | reverse complement strand
CCGGGGCCGCCAGGCCTTCCTCCAGGCACTTCTGCCAGATTCAGCCCTGCGTACAGGCCGAAGGCAAGCTGATAAGAAGCCAGTAGGTCGACTTCCAGCCAGTGTCGGAAGAGGAAGGGAACGGCGCTCGCCAAGGCCCCCAGGGCATGACCCGCATCGAGTACCAGGTTGTACCAGGCCAGGGCCCCGGTGCGCCGCTCCGCCGCGCTGGTCTCCGGGATGATGGCCTGCTCCAGGACGGACGCGGCGCCGCGGTCGCGCCCCATC
>JALLOH010000750.1 GCA_027717655.1 Acidobacteriia bacterium AH_259_A11_L15 | reverse complement strand
AAGGTCTTGCCGCGCAACGCCCTGCCCGACGTCCAGCCATCGCGCTATTTCGACCGTGCCCCGCCCCAGCCGGCTGCCTTTGGCAAATGCGTCCACCCAAGCGATGAGGCAATCGGAGCGTTCCTTGGAGCGCTCCAGTGTGTCGATAGACTCGCTTAAGTCCCTGACCGGAATGGTTGTGACCTCGACAAATGGGGAGGGGACCCTGCGTAACTGCAGAGAGACCTCGACGACCACACCGAGCAGTCCCATCCCACCCACAAGCGC
>JALLOH010000749.1 GCA_027717655.1 Acidobacteriia bacterium AH_259_A11_L15 | reverse complement strand
CCTGAAGGGGCTGCACCACCTGCGCATCCCCTGCCGGAACTGCGGCACCAGCCTGCGCACCGACCCCAAGCGCGCCGGCGAGGAGATTCTCTGTCCCCGCTGCGGCACCCCGAACAAGAACACCCTGGTCATCTGCAACAAGTGCGGGGACCCGGTGGGGCTGCAATTGAAATACGACGTGGCCGAGTGCCAGGAGCGGGGCATGACCTACGCCGCCCCCCTCAAGGTCACCATCCGCCTGACCATCTATGAGAAAGACCCGGACAC
>JALLOH010000748.1 GCA_027717655.1 Acidobacteriia bacterium AH_259_A11_L15 | reverse complement strand
GCCGCGGAGCGCCGCTTCCGTCTTCACGCAGCGCACGACCGTGGGGGCCACGCTGGCCAGCGCGAGGCGCACATCGCCGATCTCGCCCTTCTTGACCTCGGCCAGGCCAGCAAAACACACCTTGGAAATCGCCTGCGCCTTGCGAGTCCCCACCTTGCGGTAATAGTGGAACTTCCCTTTCGTGGTTCGCGGCAGCCGGACGCGGTGGACAAGCTCGTTCGGCTGCAAGCCCATTTCCTTATAGCCGGTGTGGAAGCCGTGATAGGG
>JALLOH010000747.1 GCA_027717655.1 Acidobacteriia bacterium AH_259_A11_L15 | reverse complement strand
CCCGGCGAAGCCTCCTGGACAGCCAGAAGGGCCCCAATACCATCGGGGATGAGATGGCGCAGGACTATTTTTCCTTCCACAGCAGCTCCGCATCCGAGCGCCGCACGTAGTTCGCTTCCAGGTGCAGCGCGTCCAGCGTCTCGCCGTGCTCGAGTTTCCGAACCGCCCGCCGAGCCACTGCTTCGGCCAGCACCGGCGAGACGCTTTCCCGCCGGCTGGCGCTGAACGCCGTCCCCGACACGCGCTCCGCCCAGCGCTCCATCTGCG
>JALLOH010000746.1 GCA_027717655.1 Acidobacteriia bacterium AH_259_A11_L15 | reverse complement strand
CGATCATCGGCTTGCCAAGAATTGGCATCGCCGATTTGCCCGGGAGGCGGCTCGAGCCCATCCGGCAGGCTATGAGCGCGAGAGTCTTAGGGCTAGTCGAGGACACTGGATCTGCTGCTACGGTTGACTCTGGGCAAGACATCACCAGACTCTGCGGAATCCCAAGCCCGCCAATCTTCCAAGAGGCTTCGCTCCCTCAAGGACCGAACCAACGCCAACAACAGATAGTCGTCGTATTTCCTCGCGATGATCTGTGCACCAAAAGGA
>JALLOH010000074.1 GCA_027717655.1 Acidobacteriia bacterium AH_259_A11_L15 | reverse complement strand
GGTCGGCGACCTGGCTGACTACGTGCTGGCGCCGATGGGGCCGGAAGAAGAAAAAAGGTACGTCGGCGCCCACGGCCGCCCCCAGGCGGAAAAGTTCGACTTCCGGCAGCCATTCCCCGGTCAGCCGCAGCCAGCCCGCCAGCGCCGCAGCCGCATCGCTGGAGCCCCCGCCCAGCCCGCGCCCGGCCGGAATGTTCTTCTCCAACTCCACCTCAACCCCCTGGCGGACTCCCAGGGCGCGCCGGGCCCGCGCCAGCAGGCGATATACCAGGTTGGCTCGTCCCCCGGGCGCGCCTCCCCCGGGCACGCGCACCACGATCTCCGCGGGCCGCCGCACCAGCCGCAGCCGCACCCGGTCATGCAGGGTGACGCTCTGGTAGACAGTGCGGATTTCCCAGTACCCGTCCGCGCGCCGGCCCACCAATTCCAGGCTCAGGTTGATCTTGGCGAAGGCCGGCAGCACCAGCCACCCTTCGACTTCGCTCAGGGCAGGCCCTTCGGCTTCGCTCAGGGCAGGCCCTTCGGCGCGGCTCCGGGCCGTCGGGCGGGAAGGCATCGGCGGGCGCAACTACGGCGGGGAAGTCGCCTTCTGGGTTTCCCGGGCCAGGCGGACCTTCAAGTCGTGGAGCTTCTCTTCCAGCCGGGCGAAGGCTTCGTGGTCGAACTCGGTCTCCGGGACGCGTTGCCACTCTTGGTAGGCCCGCTCCCAAGCCTCCAGGGCCAGGCGCAGCCGGTCGGTGGCGTAGTAGAGGTCGCCCAGGTGGTCGTGGATGGTGGGGTCGCGGCTCAACCGGCTGACCGCGCGCAGCAGGTATTCCTCCGCCTTCCCGTACTGCTCCAGGCGGAAGTAGGCCCAGCCCAGGCTGTCGAGGTAGGCGCCGTTGTACGGCTCGATCTCCAAGGCGCGCTCCACCAGCTCGACCGACTCCTCCAGCTTGGTGTTGTTGTCGGCGAGCATGTAGCCCAGGTAGTTCAGCGTGACCGCGCTCTCCGGGTTCATCTCCAGCACCCGGCGGAACTCCTCTTCGGCCCGCTCGTACTCTCTCTGCCGCTCGTAGAGGGCGCCGCGGAGGAAGTGAACCTGTTCCCTTTCCCGGTCGGACCCGGAGAGTTGTTCGGCCTGGGCCAGGGCTTCCTCCGCCTCCGGGAAACGCTTGTGGCCCTCGTAGATCTGGGTGAGCGAAAGGTAGGCCTGGCGGTCCGACTCCGACTCCTCGAGCACGCTCTCGACGATTTGCACGGCCTGCTCCAGGTCGCCCAGGTCACTCACCAGGTTGGCCAGTTGCAACTTCAAGCCGGGCTCTTCCGGGAAGCGGGCCACGCCCTGGCGCGCCGTGGCCGCCGCCTCCTCCAGCCGCCGCGCCTGCCGGAGGGTCTCGGCCAGCTGCAAGGTGCCCCGCTGCGCCTGCTCTTCGCCGAGCGGCAGCAGCAGCTCGAAGATTTCGATTGCCCCGTCGAAGTTTTCTACCTGGCGGTGCAGCGTCCCCAGGCGCTCCAGCACGATCCCCCGGCTGCGCGCTTCCGCTTCGTTGTAGTCGCCGGAGACGCGGGTCATGCGCGCCACCATTTCACTCAGCACTTCGATGGCCCCCTCGAAGTCGCCCTGGACTTCGTAGAGGAAGGATTCCTGGAAGCCGATCTCCAGACTGTCGGGCGCCAGCCGCTTGGCCTGCTCCAGCGCGGCCCGGGCCTCCTCGTAGCGGCGCTGGTGGCGGTAGATCGCGGAGATGCGCATGTAGATTTGGGCATCGTCCGGCTGGGCCTCGGCCAGGGCCCGGTATTCCGCCAGGGCCTCCTCCAGGCGCTCGGCTTCGAGCAGGGTCTCGGCCAGCCGGCGACGAATCTCCAAGTTTTCTTGGTCCCGGCGCAGGGCGTGGCGGTAAGTCTGGATGGCGTTCTCGTAGTCTTCCGCCTGCTCGTAGGCGTAGGCCAGCGAAGCCAGCAGCTTGCTGGAAGAGGAGTCCTGCGCGGCCCCCTCCAGCAGCGCGATGGCCTCCTCGTAGTCGCCCTGGTCGCTATAGAGCAGCGCCAGCCCCGCCAGGGCGGCTTCCGATTGCGGCTCGATCTCCAGCAGCCTCTTCAGAGCGGCTTCCGCCCCTTCGATGTCATTGTTCATCCGGCGCAGCCGCGCCAGCGTCAGCCACGCCTCCGTGTCCCCCGGGGCCAGGCGGGTGACGTGCTCGTATTCTTCGATGGCCAGCCCCAGCGTCCGCATCCCGGCGCGGTCCGGCTGCAGTTCGCCCAAGGTCTGGTAGTAGACGTGACCCAGCAAGCGGTGCGCGGCCAGGCTGTCCGGGTCCTTCTCCAGGATCTGCCGGGCTTCCCGCACGGCTTCCTGGACGCGCCCGCTGCGGCGATAGGCGTCGGCCAGCTCCACCACCAGCGTCGCCGAGTTGGGATCGTACTTCAGCGCTTCCCGGTATTCCTCGATGGCCAGCCGCATGTAGTCGCTGCGGCGGAACAGTTGCGCCATCTCCTCGTACATGTGGCCCAGCGTGTAGTGGTAGTAGGCCCGGGCCTGGGCTTCCGCCTGGGTTTCCGCCTGGGTTTCGGCCTCGGGCGGGTTCACCGCCACGTCCGGCGCGGGCGAGTTCGCCTGGGCCGCCGCCACCGCAGGCAGTAAGAAGAGCAAGAAGAAAACAGCCAGCCGAGTTTTGCCGCTGGGTTTCACTCGAATCTTCTTCGCCGTCCGTCGCAAAATCATTTACCAGGCGCGGGGCACCAAGCCACCAAGCACGAGTTTCACCGGGGTGCTCCCTCCGCCTTGCTGGGAGAAACCATTATCCCACACGCTATCAGATGCGGTAAACCCCTTCTCGGCGACCGGAAATTCTGGGTAGCGGCGAGGAACACGCCTGGTCACGCCCAGCGGGACTGTTTCTCGTCGGTACCTAGTTTTTCGGCTGCCCACTCGATGAGCAAAATAATGCCGAAGAAGATTCCGATTCCGATGTACAACCAGTCCATGGGCTTCTAGCTCGGCTTCTTCCTATCCCTTATCTCTTTCATTCTCTCCAGCACATCACTCTGCTTGAGGCAATCCCTATCTACGACCCTCTTAGCGCGGGTAAGGTTTACAGGGCTTGAGAGACGAATTTTTCTAGGGCGGCTCGCTGCTGGTCATTGAGATTGACAAACGAGGCTCCCAGTCGCCCTTTTGCGGCGAAGCAGATTGCCATCTCAGTCTCGATGCGTTCTGGCCCAAGTTGGAAAAGAAGTCGCGCCTGTGCGCCTTTCCGCAACGTCGGGCCAGAGGTGATAAACCCGACCCCGTTCAGGCTGATGTCGGTCAGGTGGCCAATGCCTCGTTTCCTGCCAACCACATATTCAACCTGCTGCCGCGTGGGGACACGAGGATGTTTCCGACGTTCTGTCTCTGGACTCATTTTCATAACCTCATCGGCGCCTATCTAGAGCGCCTGCCGAGTAGCGGTGGAATAGAGACACCCCAGAATGTCTCGCTCGCGCTGGCAAGTTCGACAGCGATGGGGTGCAGCCATCCGGGTGCGGGCTCCCCGCGAATTCCTACCACTTTCGCCTTAGCCGATTGGTGTGTACGCGGACGGCTCAGTTCCATTTCGGTTGAGAGAGGAAGTCGGGTCTTCATCCGTAGCAGGGCACCGTGCGCGTTGACCTCCTCAGTTTCAGCGTGTTCGGTGACACGGACACCGTCCTGTAGAGTCCAGCGCACTTCAACCGGGATAACCAACAGGACACGTTGGCTTCTTCGTTGCTCTGTTTCACGCGTGCGGGTCTTGACACCTGATGGTTGGACTTTCATAAGCTTCTCCCCAGCGCGGGACTTCGATAGGCGGTTGAGCTTACAGTGATTGTTATCGACTGGAAGTTCCGCTTGATTGGAGGCTAACGCTGGGGGTGGGTGATGTCAATAGAGGAGAGAAACCAGCTAAGGACGCTTAGAAACTCTCCTAGTAGCTTCTCGAACCCGCTGATTCACTTCCCTGGCCTGACCTGCTGAATCTCCCGCCTAATCTGCCTAGCGACCCCTTCTAGGTGCTTCAAGCTCTCTTTCAGAGCCACTAGTCCTGAGTGCTCCTCACATGTGGTGAATTGTATTTCCCTTGGAGCCACTATGGGGAAGGTGCCGCTAGTCGAGGCTCACAGGTCATCTTCGCCTCCTCTTGGAGGCCCTGACCATACCCAGGTGGGCTGTCCAGTCTTAGAGGGGAGCTGCTACGCGTCTGAGCCCGACGCCGACAACAGGGTGGACACGGACACGACCCAAACTCCTTCGAAAACCCACAGAATCCAGAGCGCGACGCCGGTTGGGGTCAGACCGAAGAGGCTCCTGGGGTCCCACACACCGCCGGTCATGTTTGTTTCTACGATTGTCTTCCAGAGCAGGCCCGGTCGCAGGAGTACTGACAGTAGTCCCACTTCCTCCCGGTCTATGACAGCCTCGACCCACACAACCCAACTGAAATACCATGCCCACAACCCTATCGCAGCCCCAACCAGGATGTTAACTCCGAGCTTATCAACACGCTCCAATCCCAATTCCTCCCCCAATATCCTGCCGACGAAGCCTGCAAATCCGACCGCAAAACCAAACAGACTGCAAAACATAACGACGGCTACGGGGCCACCTACGATTGTCCGTTCGAAGCTAAGACTCATGTGAACATAAAGCCAGGCGAGAGGTACGCTTGCAGCTAAGCCTACTAGAAGGCTCAATGCAACCCCCAAAACACCCTTGATTCGAGCCACAACCGTGACCTTCTGGTTTTCCATTTGGACCCCTCACGGAAGTAGGGAAAATCCCCCGCCAGTCTGAAGCTATCTTAGGGCGCACCCACAGCCAAGTCAACGCGACGACTCGGGGATGTTTGGGCTAATGGCTACCGCTGGCGGCGTTTCGAGCGCACCGCCTTGCGTACCGCCGGGCGCAGCCCCACAGTCTCCACGTCCACTCGATAGCGGATGGCGGGGTGCTGAGCTCTAAGGGCCAGGGCCGCGCGGGCCGCCGAGGCAAAGTCCTTGTACCCCCGCCCCCGCTCCCACCGCTTGCCACCGTCATAACTCTTGAGAACCAGAAATACCATTGTCCTCTCTACTTTATGCCTCTTTGTTCGTGTATGCACGGATGATGCATTTGCGACGAGCTAGCGCGAGCGCCTACTCCGGGAAGTTCATGCGGAGGAGGAGGGATTGGAAGCGGGCGGCAGTATAGGAGTGGGCACGCGATGCCTAGCGCCTTGGTCCCGGAAACTCCACCCTAGGCACCTCTCGAGCTCCGGCCAGAGCTTCAAAATAGTTTTCGTTCCGCTCGAACCCTGTCCATCCCGCGATCAGGTTGTTCGGGAATAAGCCGATGTAGGCGTTGTAGTCCCGAAGGGACTCGTTGTAGCCTCGCCGCTCTTTGATGGCCACGTCCCGGCCCAGGTGCTCGTCGCGGGCGCGGTAGACCTCGCCCATGCCCCCGGCACCGATCTTCTCCAGGATGCGGTAGTGGCCGAGTGTGCGACCAATCACGGGAGCGAACCCCGTTGGGCCGCCATCTTAGGCCGCGCCCGCGGGCAAGTCAACGCAGTGTGCCGAAACCATTCCCTTTCGGTACGATGTACCGAAACTACATCCTTTGAGACTGTTCAATTGCGGCCATAGTCCATTCGATCACTGGTTGCCCTGACCAGCCATCAGGCCTAGGCCGTTGCCTTTCCGCTAGGTTGCGGCCTTCAATGCACAGTGCATAGTAGTTTGCCCCCTGGCCCCGTGAGGACGAACCCCTAGGGCCGCCGCCATCCTCCGGCACCTCCCGCCAGCTACCGCCACCTCCCGCCAACTACCGCCACCTGCCACCCACCTCCAGCTATGTCTGTAAACTAGGGTGGAAAAGGCTTATCATACGCTAGCGTCAGCGATACTACATTCACACCACGCATCAAACTAAAGCAAAGGAGCCGCGCTAATGCAAAAAGTGCAGAAATGAATGACAAAGTACGAAGTATTGGCGGTTTTTGAGAGTGCAGGGGGAGTTTTAACGCCCGACCACGTGCGCATTCGGCTTCGCCCCTGGCCGGATCGCCGGTCGGTGTACAGCTATTTGCTTCGTCTCTCCCGTCAGGGCCTGCTGGAGCGCAGGCGTACCATCTCGGGGAGGCGGGTTATCTACCGCCTGACCGACAGGGGGAGGGCACGCCTGGAGTATTTCCGGGAGCAGAAAAAGCTAGGGTAGAGGCCGGCTCTACAGTTCGTTTTGACCGGTGCCAAAAAGTCCTGGAGGCGTTTTGGCACATTCAGGGACCCTGTCCCCCTTGAAGGGGCGGCCAGGACCCTCACTGATCTAGGTTTCGACCTGAATCCGGGGTTTGCCCCGGTTTTGCCAGACACGCTGCATGGTCCGTAGGGCGACCTTATAGTTGCTGGCCAAACGCTGGAGCGCATCCGATGGTTCTACGCCCTGCCCCAGCAGACTTCCGATTTGAGCACAAGCTTCTTGGCACTGCTCAGGTGTCATCAGGTGCGGCCGCCCACCGGGGGGACTGGGAAGCTTCTTCGCGGCCTCGGAAAGAGGTTTCTTCAGTGTGTAGGGGATTAGTTTGATCGCTGCCAGCGTGGCGTCCATCTCTTGCTCTGAAGGTTCGGGTGGCTTCATGAGCTTGGCTTTGAAGGCGTGGACACTGCGGCTATTCCATAGTTCCATCGCTTCTCTCCCCCACTGCCGGTATTCCCTCAGGCCTTGCTTTTCCTTTCGACTTGTTAGAGCACTTCTCTGTACCTGCCTCTCCGATATTTCCTGCGCTCAATGTTTCGGGATCTGCCGCTGTCTGCCTCAAAAAGTCATGGGGGGGATTTCGGCCCTGGGGTGGTTACCCGAGAGCTGGCACACACGTAACCTAACGTTACGTTATGTTTTCGAGGCCAGTTCGTCACTTTCCGCAACTTCTATGCCTGCACCGCGAAACCTTTCAGACCATGCAATCGTTTTCGTGCCACATTTCGGACAGGCTCCGAACTTGGCTGGACCTTCATAGCCGCAGGTGCACTCGATGTAAAAGTCCTGGCGAATGATGCTATGAACTTCCTGTTTCCTTCCTTCGGCACAAATATCACGGGAGCGGCGTGGGCTAATTATCCCTAGTCCTGCTAGAGAGTCGGCAAAAAAGTCCATTTGCTTCTTGGGCGTTTTTGGAAACTTAAGGTCTTTCCGAATCTTGACTATCGTGGGGAACAAATTGCGCACAAACTTACGTCTTAGGTATTCAGGAGCTTTTCCAAAAGCGCGATTGAAGTCTTCCTCAGATTGACTCATCAGAAACGCTTCAGCCACGTCATTCCAGTGCTGTTCCAGAGTCAATCGATAGTCGTATGCGCGCCCTTGAGTCTCTGACTTGCTAACACCAGGGCGGCCCGGACCCCGTTTTCTCAAACCCCCGTCAATAGCTTCTGGTGCCTTTTTGGTAGCTTTTTTGCGCTTAGCCATTTTTGCGGAGAATATTCTGTTTTGCCGCATAATTTTACGGGAAATTCGACTGCACTGTCAACAAATTATGCGGATGGAGGAACATAGCTTCTCGCGCCATCAATGCCTGCCTCCCAATTTTCCCTAAAAACCAGGGTTATCATGCCCCCTCGTAAGGATGAACATACAAGCTAGTACGAGAAGGCCTTGAGCAATGGGACTGCTAGATAGCAAGCGAGCTTTTCCCTGTCCTGTCTGCACAGACCCTCTCGATGTCCGCAAGAGCAAGAAGGGGAAACCCTACGTTGTCTGTGATTCCTGCGGAGTCCAGATGTTCGTTCGAAACCGAGCTGGAATTGGCGCATTCAACCAATTCGTCGAACGCGCTGAAGCTGAGGATCTCTGGACGGAGCTTTCCAACTTGGACAAACGGTACCGCTTGCAGTGCCCGAAATGCGGTCGCAAGTTCTGGGTGGAAAAGAAACTGATCAAAACCAGTAACCTAGACGGAAGTTTTCGCGGCTTCCGCTGTCCTGAGAACGGCTGCGGGACAATCATTAAATGGGAGAAGTAACTATGAAACTTACTCTGGTGGGCTGGATGGCTGTAGGAGGGTTCTTGATCTCGCTGATCCTGCTTATCTATGTCCTCAAAAAGGAATCGCGCAAGCGAGATGAAGGCGGGACCGGGTCGTGGCCTCCCCAAATACGATAAGACCGGCAACGAGGTGCTGAGGTTCTTGAATGAAAACGGCCGTGTTATACGCCCGGGTTAGCACCCTGGAACAAAACTGCGACCTTCAGCTTGAAGATCTGCGCCACTACGCGAGGCAGAGATTTGAGTGCGTCCGTGAATACGTCGATCGGGGGATCAGCGGCACCCAGCGCCAGCGACCCCAGCTAGACGCTTTGATGAAGGACGCGCGCAAGCGCATGTTTGCTGTGGTTCTGGTATGGAAGTTTGACCGCTTTGCTCGCTCCCTCAAGCACTTGATAGACAGCCTGGAGGAGTTTCGAGCCCTTGGAATTGATTTCATCAGCTACACGGAAGGTATCGACACCACCACCCCGAGCGGGCAGCTGTTGTTCCACGTCGTGGGTGCGGTGGCACAGTTCGAGCGGGACCTAATTGCGGAGCGGGTGCGCGCTGGTATGGCGCACGCGCGCGCCATGGGCAAGCGCATCGGGCGCCCGCGCGCACAGGTTGATCTCGATAGGGTAGTAACGCTCCGCGAACAAGGGCGATCTTTGCGCGAGATTGCGCACAATCTGAAGATTCCCGTGTCGCGCGTGCGCCGCGCACTTGCCAACACGCCCGCGAAACAGCCCGATCCTGTATGAACCCCTCTATTCAGCTGATGAACAAGAGGCTTCTGACTGCTGAAGAAGTGGCAAGTATTACGGGTTTGTCCCTAGAGACACTAGCCCAATGGCGCTCACAGAAACGTGGAATTCCCTATTTGAAAATCGGGCGGGCCGTGCGGTACGATCCCTGTGACGTTCAAAGCTATTTGGAGGGTTGCAGGGTTTCTGTCTCCGCTCCACGAAAGAGGAGGCAGAAATGAGCGTCTACAAAAGAGGAAATGTCTACTGGTATGAGTTCCTGTTTCAGGGACAACGTTTCCGGGCGTCTACCGGGCTCACAAATAGAAATGCCGCTCTGCGAGTTGAGGCCATTCGTAAGGCTGAACTCGCAGAAGGCCGAGCAGGGATTGTCCGCCGCAAGCCCTGTCCGAGATTTGAGGACTTCGTGAAGACTGAATTTCTCCCTTGGTCCGAGAGGCAGCATCAGGCTCATCCTCGTACGCATTTGCGCTACAAGACGAGCTTGAAAGCGCTGATTCCGTTCTTTGGCAAACTGCTACTGGACGGGATCACCCCGGCCCACGTGGAGAAATTCAAACTTGCACGTGCCTCTGAGATCACTCCGGCGGGAACCAACCGCGACTTGGCGATGCTCCGGTTCGTGCTCAACTTCGCCATACGGCAAGGTCACATTGTTCGCAAT
>JALLOH010000745.1 GCA_027717655.1 Acidobacteriia bacterium AH_259_A11_L15 | reverse complement strand
GGCCTCACCGACACTATATGGGGTGACGGTCATAAATGCTGCAACGGATAACAACCCAGCCGCCAGCGCATCGACTTTACGCTCTTCTGCCAGCGCCATGCCAATAAAGAACGGTGCCATTAAAGACATTATCCCTAATGTTCCGTTATATACGTTGCCGCCAATACCTTTCACACCATTAAGTGTTTCAATGGTTGAGGCATCCAGGCTAATACCTAAGGAATAAAAAAACGACCCCTCCCCAAAGCTTAGAAAAACGTTGTTAATT
>JALLOH010000744.1 GCA_027717655.1 Acidobacteriia bacterium AH_259_A11_L15 | reverse complement strand
CCGCCCGCGGCCTCCCGGTCTTCTTTCCTTCCGTGCAACTCTCCACCGACAACGCCGCTATGATTGCCGCCGCCGCCTATCCCCGGTTCCTGGCCCGCGACTTCGCCGACCCCCTCGCCCTCAACGCCTCCGCCTCCCTCCCTCTCGGGCGCTAATCGCCCTCGGCGCCTAACCCCTCCCTGCCCCTTGGCGGGGAGCAGCGCTTCCCTTTGCGCCTTCTTTCAGTAGAATGGCGGGCTGGGTCTTTTTCCATGCGCATCGCCATTGA
>JALLOH010000743.1 GCA_027717655.1 Acidobacteriia bacterium AH_259_A11_L15 | reverse complement strand
TTGTCCAACATCGTCTGCACAACTGTAGCAATTTTTCCCCTATCAACTTTTATCGAATTTTCTGAAGCTGGAGGCATCTCCACTATCAAAGAAATTTCTTTTGCCCGAACCTTTGCCCTGGCATCGCACAGACTCTATAAAAAGCATCCTGAAACAGTGGCACTTTACTATCTCCGGAATTTCTTTGGGCTGTGGTCAGTATGTACATTCTTTAGCGGAATAATTGCAGTCGTTGGCATTCAGCCTCCGCTAAAGGCATAGCTGATGAC
>JALLOH010000742.1 GCA_027717655.1 Acidobacteriia bacterium AH_259_A11_L15 | reverse complement strand
CTCCTTTAGATTCACACCGAGCTCGCGAGCCAGTTTCTCGGCGTGACGGAATAGTCGGACAACGGGCGGGGTGCGCTCCAGCGGCGGGCGGTTGATGCCGCCGGTGATGCGCAGTCGGGCGCGAGGGTTCACCGGCCGCAGCCGGCGCAGTTGCCGCTCGACCGCGCGGCGGTCCCGAAGCTTCGCGATGCGGACGTCAATTTTCGCCCGGGCGCGCTCGGCCACCACGTTCGTCCGCGTGCCGCCCTCGATGACGCCCACGTTGATGG
>JALLOH010000741.1 GCA_027717655.1 Acidobacteriia bacterium AH_259_A11_L15 | reverse complement strand
ATTCAGCGCCAGCGGCCTGCCCCAGGGCAAGGAATGGCTGCTGCTGGCGCCGTACCGCGACCAGCTCCCGGCAGCCTTGCTGACCCAACCCTTCAAGGTCAGTCGCACCGACGGCAACGGCGTAGGCCGCGACAACCTGCGCCAGGCGCTGGATCTGCTCGGCCAGGCTGGCTGGAAACTGTCCGGCCAGCGCCTGCTCAACAGCACCGGGCAGCCGCTCAAGCTGGAAATCCTGCTGGTCAATCCCAACCTGGAGCGCATCCTCCAGC
>JALLOH010000740.1 GCA_027717655.1 Acidobacteriia bacterium AH_259_A11_L15 | reverse complement strand
GCCCAGGCGGAGGATGCTCCCTGGGCCGTGAACGTCACGGTGAAGGCCCTCAACCACCGCTTCCTCGACCTGCACTTGCGCCTGCCCCCCGAGCTTGCCCCCCAGGAGTCCCGCCTCCGCGACCTGATTCGCCAGCGCGTGGCCCGCGGCCATCTGGACGTGCACTTCCAGGTGGAGTGCCGCGACCGCCGGCCCCTCGAGGTGGACAAGAATCTCCTGCACAGCTACTTGGAACTGTTCCAGGAGCTGAAGCGCGAGCACCGCTTGAAC
>JALLOH010000739.1 GCA_027717655.1 Acidobacteriia bacterium AH_259_A11_L15 | reverse complement strand
TTTCCCCGAAGGGAACGGCCCCGCTCGTCTTATGTTTGGTCATCCTTGGGGAAGCGAAGCATTTTCAAAAGCAGATTCCTCGCCCCGAAGGTTCGGGGCTCGGAATGACAGTTGCCTAGTCCGCCGCTTTCCAGCATACAGCAGAATCGCCCTGCGCTGAAATCTGGCGGCCGGGAGGGGGGAGAGGAAAAGCCCGGCGGGGCGCGAAGAGGTCGTCAGCGCAAGCCAAAAGTTGTTACCATTACCGCGGGTCCCGTGGGGGGTAGGGAG
>JALLOH010000738.1 GCA_027717655.1 Acidobacteriia bacterium AH_259_A11_L15 | reverse complement strand
TTTCCACCCGGCGAATCTGCTTCCACGGCACCGTGGTTTTGCCTACGGTTAACCCTTCCGCCTCCACGCGTACTCGCTGCCGCAGCCGCTGGAGTTCTTTGACGAGGGCCGGAATCGCGACCCAGGCGAGGCCGAGCCAGAAAGTTTTTCCTCCGCCCCACCACATCAGAGCCAGAGCGAGCAGCAGCCAAAAAACAACACTGCGCAGGATGCTGCCGAAAGAATAACGGAACTCCATCCCGCACGCTCCCTGAGCACCTAAGGTAGAAT
>JALLOH010000737.1 GCA_027717655.1 Acidobacteriia bacterium AH_259_A11_L15 | reverse complement strand
CCAACCACCTCGACGTCGAGGGCGTCGGCTGGCTCGCCGAGCATCTCACCGCCCGGCGGACGGCGGTGGTGGTCGTGACCCACGACCGGTGGTTCCTCGACACCGTCGCCTCGCGCACCTGGGAGGTCGTCGACGGCGGCGTCGAGCAGTACGAGGGCGGCTACGGCGACTGGATCTTCGCGCGGGCCGAGCGGGCCCGGCTCGCCGACGCCGCCGAGCAGCGCCGCCGCAACCTCGCGCGCAAGGAGCTCGCGTGGCTGCGTCGCGGAC
>JALLOH010000073.1 GCA_027717655.1 Acidobacteriia bacterium AH_259_A11_L15 | reverse complement strand
GGCTGAACCCGGACGTGCCGCAGGAGCTCGAGCGCATCATCAACAAGGCGCTGGAAAAAGACCGCACCACTCGCTACCAGTCGGCCGCCGAGCTGCGCGCCGACCTGAAGCGCCTGAAGCGCGAGACCGACTCGGGCCGCGTCGCCGCCGCCCGCGCCGAGGCTCCCCCGGTTGCGGCCCCCGCCCGCGAAGAGCACATCTCCGACGCCTTCGCCGCCGTCACCCTGGCCCGCCGCCACAAGAAGGCTCTGCTGGGGGCACTGGCCGCGCTGGTGCTACTGGTTGGCGTCGCGGTATTCGGCGTCTACCGCGTGCTGGCCCCGGCGGACGGCGAAGCCACGATTGACTCGCTGGCGGTGCTCCCCTTCGAGAACGCCACCGGCGACCCGGAGCTGGAATACCTGAGCGACGGCCTGGCCGAGAGTTTAATCAGCAACCTCTCGCAACTCTCGAGCCTGCAAGTAATGGCCCGCAGCACCACCTTCCACTACAAGGGCTCGGGCAAGAGACCCCAAGAGGTGGGCCGGGAACTGGGCGTGGGCGCCGTCCTGACCGGGCGCATCCTGCGCCGTGGCGACACGCTGATCATCGGGGCCGAATTGGTGGACGTCGTCCACGGCACCCAGCTCTGGGGCGGCCAGTACAACCAGCAGGCCACCGACCTGCTCACCGTCCAAACCCAAATCGCCCGAGCCATCACCGAAAAGCTCCTCCCCCGCCTGAGCCCCGAGCAGGAACAGCAGGTCACCCGGCGCTACACCGAGAGCACCGAGGCCTACCAGCTCTATCTGAAAGGCCGCTACCAGTGGAACAAGCGCTCCCCGGAAGGATTCCAGCAAGCTGAAAGCTTCTTCCGTCAGGCCCTCGACAAAGACCCCACCTACGCCCTGGCCTATGCCGGCCTGGCCGATACTTACGCGGTGCAGCCCTCTTGGGGCCTGATGGCCCCCGACGAGGCCTTTCCCAAGGCGAAGGCGGCGGCCCGCAGGGCGCTCCAGATGGACGAGAATCTGGCCGAGGCTTATGCCACCTTGGGCTTGGCGCTGCGGGAGTATGACTGGGACTGGGCGGGCGCCGAGCAGGCTTTTCGTCGATCGCTGGAACTGAACCCGAACTACGCCACCGCTCACCACTGGTATGCGTGGGCCCTGTCGGACCTGGGCCGGCACGAGGAAGCCATCGCCGAAATCAAACGGGCGCAGGAACTGGACCCGCTCTCGGTCATCATAAGCAGGAACGTCGCAGCGATACTGTGGCATGCCCGCCGATACGACGAGGCCATTGAAAAGGCGGAAAAAGCCTTGCAGCTTGATCCTGACTTCGCCGCAACGCATGCCATTCTGGGATCGGCGTATCTCGAAAAGGAGATGTACGAGCAAGCCATCGCCGAACTGGAAAAGGGCAAAGCTCTCGGGGGGAACCGCCCGTCCGCTTCGCTCGCCTACGCCTATGCGCGCGCTGGCAAAAGAACCGAGGCGCTTCGAGAACTCGAAGGGCTGCTGGAACTAGCGAAACGAGAGTATACCTATTCGGCCGGAATAGCTTTCGTCTATGGGGCCTTGGGCGAGAAGGACCGAGCCTTCGAGTGGCTGGAAAGGGCGTATAGGGAGCGCGGCTATTTTATGGTTGCCCTGAAAGTCGAGCCCCGTTTCGACTCCCTGCGGGATGATCCCCGCTTCCAGGACCTCCTGCGGCGGGTCGGCCTGCCGGAAGACTAAGACCGAACCTCGAAACCCTTCGGCTACGCTCCCCTCGGCTCCGTTCGGGACAAGCAGGGCAGGCGCGAAAAGCGAAACTCGACAATAGAGACAGGTAGCGCAGGATGGCCTGCCTGCCGTCAGGCAGGCCGTAGGCGCCGTCCCGCCTCTGCGGGACGGGGCAGGCCTTCCTGCGGCTTGTGGCAAGCAGGAATGTCTGCCCTACGCGGATTCGGGCATGTAGGTGCGCAGGCGGGGGCCGGTGAAATGCACCCCCACCTCCCACTGGGCCTCGCCTTTGGGAATCACGCGGCGCACCTCGGCGGTGGTTTCGAAGTCGGCCCGGCCGCCCCCCTCGCGCCCCAGGGGCCGGCGAGGAATGATCAAGTACATCTGCTGGCCCACGGCCAGCTCCCGATGGGTGGTGAAGCTGGCCCCTTCCCGGCTGACGTTGTAGCTCGCGGTGGTGTCCTCGAAGCCGTTGCCGTGGACGTCCCGGCCGCGCACCAACAGCGGCAGCGACACGGTGATGCGCCGGCTGGTGCGCTGCTCGGCCCAGTCGGTCTTTTGCTTCTGCGCCACGCTGGTTTCCTCTACCCCTGCCCTGGACGCCCTGGCAAGCACCGTATTGTGAAAAGAAACCCCCTGCCGGGTCAAGCACTTCAATAGGGGCCCAGCCCCGAACGTGGGATGGCCCCGACACGCCGTGTAGGGGGTCTGACACGGCGTGTCGGGTTCTGGCAGCTATCCCGCTATCCCCTCTCCCCGCCCGGGCTTCACCTTGACATTCGGCGCTTCGGCCTACACGATTCCCTCCACTGCGGCCATGGCCACCGCCAGAGAGGCTCGCCGGGGCATCCTAGTCTTCCTGCTGCTGACCTTCGCCCTCAGCTCCATCTTCTACTACCTGATCCTTTCGGCCGGGAGGTTGAGCGCCGGCGGCGGAAACTACGTTCTCGGACTGATGTGGTCGCCGGGAATGGCGGCGCTCCTCACCCGGCTGCTGTTCCAACGGAACCTGCGCGGGCAAGGCTGGGGCTGGGGGCGGTGGCGCTACCAACTGCTCAGCTACGCCCTTCCCCTGCTTTACGCCGCTGTGGTCTACATTCCCATCTGGCTGACCGGGTTGGGCGCCTTCAATCCCAGCTTCTTCGACCAGGTCGCGCTCCGCTTCGGCTGGGAGCAAACTTCGCAGCTGGCCTTGCTGCTGAAGTACCTGGGCTTCGCGGCCACGGTGGGCGTGGCCGGAAGCTGCCTGTCGGCGCTGGGCGAGGAGCTGGGCTGGCGGGGCTTCCTGGTGCCCGAGTTGATGAAGCTGACCAGTTTCTCCCGCACCTGCTGGCTCAGCGGAGCCATCTGGGCGCTGTGGCACTATCCGGTGCTGCTCTTGGCTGACTACCGCGGCGCGGGCCCGCTCTGGTATTCGCTGCTCTGCTTCACCGTGATGGTGCTGGGGATAAGTTTCCTCTTCGCCTGGATGCGACTGAAATCAGGCAGCGTCTGGACGGGGATGTTCCTCCACGCCACTCATAACCTTTTCATCCAGGGCGTGTTCGACCCGCTCACGGCGGACACCGGAATCACCGGCCTGCTGATCGGGGAGTTCGGCGTCGGGCTGGCTATCGTGGGCATCCTGGTGGGGTATTTCTCCTGGCGTCAGCGCCACCAGCTGCCGCAAAGCTAGGCAAGCAAGAACGCCTGCCCTACCAAACCAAAACCTAAAATGTGTGGTCACTGGAAGGGCACGGCTTTAGCGGTGCCGAAACCAGGTAAGACCAAATCCGGGCTTTAGCCCCTGAGGGCCTGTACCGAGCTAGAGCAGGGTGGTGTCGAGCGGGGGTTTTTCCCTCTTAGCCGGGCGGGCGGGCGGTCGAGGCTTCGGTCGCGCCAGCGTGGGAGCGGGCCGGCGCCCCCGGTGCGCCTCCGGGAGGGGCGCGCCCGCCAGATGCGCCCGCAGGGCCTGGCGGGAACCCTCGAAAAAGTGCTCGACCAGCGCCGCCACCGCGCGCACCCGCGCTGCCGCCTTCGGATAGACGGGCGTGTAGCGGTGGGCCTTGCCCACCTTCCGCCGCTCCACCACCCCCTTGCGGGTGAGCCGGTCCATGATGGTTTCGACCGTGGTGTAGGCCAGCGGGCGGTGGTCGGCGGCCAATTGCTCGCGAATCTGCCGCACGCTGGCTTCGCCCTCCTCCCACAGCACCTTCATGCATTCAAGCTCCAGCGGCGGCAATTCGTAGATGGTCTTCCGGGGGACGTAAGGCCGGACCCTCGACTTCGCTCGGGATGAACGGGTCTGGCGGGCGGGGCGCGTCATTTCTCCTTCGGCGAATCGAACAGGCTGGCGGGCCCGCCCGAATCGGGCTCGCCCGAATCGGGCCCGCTGCCGGGCGGCTCGGCGGCGGGCGATTGGGCGCCGAAGAACTTGTCTTTCCGCAGCAGGAAGCGCTCCAGCGACCGGTTCCAGTCCGTCCAGTCGCCCGCGCGGTTCTCTTCCTCGGCGGTGTGCAGGCTGGAGCGCATGGCGGCCATCTTGGAGTCGATGTCGTCGAGGTAATGGAGCAGGACGGCCTCGGGGAACCTGGGCGTGATCGGGGAGCCGAACTCCAGCCGCCCGTGGTGGCTCAAGAGCATATGCTGAACCAGCATCTTCAGGTCGCCCGGGAAGCCCGGCAGGGCGTCCATTTTGCGGTTGAGCAGCTCGAGGGCGATGGTGATGTGGCCGAGCAGGTTGCCCTCGGTGGTGTAGTCGATGGCGCGCTCGTAGCTGAGCTCGTAGACCTTGCCCAGGTCGTGCAGGATGGCTCCGGCGAGCAGCAGGTCGAGGTCAATCTCCGGGTAGTTCCCCGCCGCCCCCCGGCAGAGCCGGCAGAGGGAGACGATGTGCTCCAGCAGCCCGCCCCGGTAGGCGTGGTGCAGGGTCTTGGCGCCGGGGGCTTGCTTGAGCCGCGGCGCCAGCTCCGGGTCCTCCAGCACCGCCAGGAGCAGCGCCCGCAAGTGGAGATTCGAAAGGCCGCGGGCGGTCTGGAGCAGTTCGGCCCACAGGGCCTCGACGTCCTCGCTGGTCTGGGCCAGGTAGTCGGCCAGGTCGATTTCCGCTTCCTGGGCGCGCCGCAGGCGCTTGACTTTGAGCTGGGGACGGCCGCGGTAGGTTTCGACTACGGCTTCGACCTTGATGATGTCGTTGCGCTCGAAGGCGGGCTGGGTTTCCACCTCGTCCCAGACGCGGGCCTCCACCACGCCGGTGCGGTCGCCGAGGCGCAGGGCCAGAAAGGGCTTGCCGTCCCGGCCGCTGCGCTGCTGCTTGGCGTGGACCAGGAAGAACGAGGTAACCGCCTGGCTCTCCTGCTGGGCCAAGTCGGCGACGTAAAGGTTTTTCATCCCACTGTCATGGGCGGCGGCGTCGGCGCCGCCGACCCCGCACCACCGGCTTGGGTTCCGGCTCCACCGCCCCCGCGTCCACGTAGCCGGGCTTGACGTAGACGTAGGCCTCCCGGCGCAACTGGGACAGGTAGTCCCGCAGGGCCGGGGTCATTTCTTCGAAGTAGAGGTACTGCATCAATTGGGGCTCGACTTCTTCGAAGGACGGGATGCCCGCGGACAGGTGGTCGACCAATTGCAAAATCAAGTAGCCGTCCGGAGTGCGCAAGGGGTCGCTGACCCCGCCTTTGCGGAGCTTGCCGACGATTTCGCGGATTTGCGGGGCCAGTTTGTCCATTTCGAAGATGCCCAGGTCGCCCCCGTCTTCTCCGGTGGGCGCGTCGGAGTACTCGCGGGCCAGCTCGTCGAACGGCTCCCCCTGGCGGATCTTGCGGAGAATCTCCCGCACGCGGTCGGCCCGGGCTTCCAACTCTTCCCCATAGTAGCCCACCGTGGAGACCAGGATTTCCCGCAGGTGGACGCTCTCCGGGCGGGCCAACTCCTGCCGGTGCTCCAGGTAGTACTGGCGCACCTCGTCGGAATCCAGCATCACTCGCCCGGCCACCTCGCGCTGCATGACTTGTCGGGTCAGGAGCTGCTCGCGAATCTGCTGCCGCAGGTCTTCTATCAGCATGCCCTGGGCGGCCACCGCCCGTTCCAGCTCCTCCATGCTGGAGAGGCCGGCGTCCTGGCGCATCTTGTCCAGGCGCCGGATCACTTCCGCCTCGACCGAGATGCCCATGTCGGTGGCGCGCTGCACCAGCAGCTCCTGGTCAATCAGGTCGCGCAACAGGTTCTTCTCCTCCTCCCGGTATTTCTGCTCCAACTCTTCCCCGCTGTACTGCTGGCTCAGCTCTTCGCGCAATTGCGCCCGGTTGCGCTCCAGTTGGCTCAGGGTGATCATCTCGTTGTTCACCCGGGCCACAATCTCCTCCACCACCCGGCGCTCGCCCGCGCGCAGCCATACCCAGGGCAGCAAGAGAAATGCCAGGAAAAGAAGTCCCCAACGCCTCATCGCCTGCCGTCTCCCTATCATCATAGAAAAATTCTAGCCTACCCCTGCAACTCCAGCAACCGCCTTCTCAACTCTTCCAGCCAATCCGGCGCCGCCCGCTCCACCGGGAAGCGCAGCCCGCCGCCCGGGTCCAGCCGCGCCCCGGGCAGCCGCTGCACGAACTCCACCAACCGCTCCGGCTCCACCCGAGTTTGCGGGTGGAATTGGACGCTGACGGCGCCCTGGCGCTGCTCGATCCTCTCCAAGAGCAGCCGCTCCGCCAGCGCCTTGAGCGCCGAATAGCTCAACAGGTTCTCCACCGCCCGGGGCCGCGGCCCGTAGCGGTCCTCGAGCTCGTAGACCAACGCTCGCCGTTCGGCCGCCGAGTCGCCCAGCGAAGCGATGCGCTTGTACATCCGCAGGCGCTGGCGCTCGTCTTGGATGTAGTCCGGGGGGATGCGGATGTCCAGCCCCAGCTTCAGCGTTACCCGCGCCTCCGGCACCGCCGTGCCGCTCTTCAGCTCGGCGATGGCCCGCTCCAAGAGCTGCGTGTAGAGGTCGAAGCCGAGGGCGGTCACGTGCCCGTGCTGCTCGCGCCCCAAAAGGTTCCCCGCCCCGCGCAGCTCCAGGTCCAAGGCCGCAATCCGGAACCCCGAGCCCAACTCGCTGAACTCCTTCAGCGCCGCCAGGCGCCGCCGGGCCAGCTCGGAAAGCTGCGCTTGCGGCGACAGCAAAAGATAGGCATAGGCGCGGCGGTTCGAGCGCCCCACCCGCCCGCGCAACTGGTAGAGCTCCCCCAGGCCGTAGCGGTCGGCCCGGTCCACCAGGATGGTATTGCAGTTGGGGATGTCCAGGCCGTTCTCGATGATCTTCGTCGTCACCAGCACGTCCACCCGCCGCTGCATGAACGCCAACATGATGCGCTCCAATTCGGACCCCTTCAGCTTCCCGTGCGCCACCGCCACCCGCGCCTGCGGCGCCAGCCGCTGCACGCCCTCGGCCACGCGGAAAATGGTTTCCACCCGGTCGTGGACGAAGTAGACCTGGCCGCCGCGGTCGAGCTCCTGCTCCAGGGCGCTCCGCACCAGCTCTTCGCTGTGCGGGGCCACCACGGTATGGATCGCCAGGCGGTCGGGCGGCGGGGTCTCGATCAGCGAGAGGTCGCGCAACCCCACCAGCGCCATGTGCAGGGTGCGCGGGATGGGCGTGGCCGTCAGCGTCAGCACGTCCACGTCCGTGCGCAGCTCCTTCAGCCGCTCCTTGTGGCGCACCCCGAAGCGCTGCTCCTCGTCCACGATCAGCAGCCCCAGGTCCGGGAACTGCACGTCGCTCGAAAGCAGCCGGTGCGTGCCCACCAGGACGTCCACCTTGCCCGCTTCCAGGTCGGCCAGAATCGCCTTCTGTTCGGCGCGCGACCGGAAACGGCTCAGCATCTCCACCCGCACCGGAAAGGCCGCGAACCGTTGGCGGAAGTTCTCGTAATGCTGAAAGGCGAGCACGGTAGTGGGAGCGAGCACGGCCACTTGTTTCGACTCGCACACCGCCTTGAACGCCGCCCGCAACGCCACCTCCGTCTTGCCGAAGCCCACGTCGCCCACCAGCAACCGCTCCATCGGGTGCGGCCGCTGCATGTCGCGCTTGACTTCGTCGGCCGCCGTGCGCTGATCCGGTGTCTCTTCCCATTCGAACGAGCTTTCAAATTCCCCCTGCCAGGGTGTGTCCTGGCCGAAGGCGTGCCCCGGCACGGTGGCGCGCTGGGCGTAGAGCTGCAGCAGTTCGTGGGCCATGCTGCGGACGGCGCGCCCCGCCCGCTGCTTGGCCCGCTGCCAACTGAGGCCCCCCAGCCTGTCCACTCGCGGCGTCGCCCCGCCCAGCGAGCCATAGCGTTGCACCAGGTCGAGCCGCGCCAGCGGCACATAGAGGCGGTCGCCGCCCTCGTACTCCAGGTGGAGGAACTCTTCCGTCGCGCCGTCGTAGAGGAGCGGCTTGATTCCCCGGAAGCGCCCGATGCCGTGGTCGATGTGCACCACGAAGTCGCCTTCCTTCAGGTCGCTGATGTCGCCCGCGAAGGCGGCGGTGCGCGACTTCGGCTTGGCGGGCGCCCGCACCGGCGTGGCCCCGTCGAACAAATCCCGGTTGCCGAACAGCGTCAACTGCGCTTCCGGGAAGCTCACCCCTTCGGGGACCACCCCGCGCACCAGCAGCACCGCCCCGGCGTCCGGCGCTGTCCCTTCCACCGGTGGCGCCAATACCCCTTTCTCCTCCACCAGGCCGGGACCGCGACCCACGGGCGCCGCGAAGCGGTAAGGCACTTCGTACTCGCTCAAAATTTCCGCCAGTCGCTCCAGCTCGCCCGGCGTGGCGCTGGCCACCAGCACCCGCTGGCCGTTCAGCAGCCGTTGCCGCAGAGCCTCCACGAACCCGCGCACCGCCCCGTGGAACCGCGGCGTGGGCTGCGACGCCAGCGCGAAGTGCTCCGCCCCGGGAATCTCCATCGCCAGTTGCTCCAGGTTCAGCCGCGGGGCGGCGGCCGCGCGCGCCTCGAAGGCCTGCCAGCGCAGGAAGAGTTCACCCGGGGCGGGCGCCACCCGGCCTTCGCCGCGCGCCCCGGCGTAGTCCTCTTCCCAGCGCTCCCAGAGGCGGCTGGCTTCCTGGCGCAGGCTCTGCGGCTCGTCGAGCAGAATTACCCCGCGCTCCACTACTTCGAGCAGCGTCCCCCCGAAGCTCTCAGCCAGCGGCAGCAGAAACTCCCAGCCGGGAAACGGATTCACCGCCCCTTCGGCTTCCCGCCCTTCGCGCAGCTCCCACAGCCGCGCCAGCAGCTCCGGTGGGCGCGGCATTTCCAGCAACGGAACCAGGGTGGCGCTTAGGAGCGGCGAAGACGACCGCTGGGTGCTGGGGTCGAATTCCCGCAGCTCCTCCAGCCGGTCCCCGAACAGCTCCAGCCGCACCGGGCGGCCCTCGGGCGGGAAGACGTCCACCAAGCCGCCGCGCACCGAGTACTCCCCGGCCATCTCCACCGGCTCCCGCCGCTCGTAGCCCACGCTTTCCAGCCAGGCAACCAGCTCATCCAACCCGAAGCGGTCGCCGACCCCTAGCGTGCGCGCCAGCCGGGCGTAGGCGTCCCGCCCCGCCAGTCGCACCAGCGCTGCCCCCACCGGCACAATGGCGGCGTCGGCCTGGCCGGTCGAAAGCTTCCACAAGGCCACGGCCCGCGCTTCGGCGATCTCCGGGTGCGGCGAGAGCCCCCGGTAGGGAGAAACTTCGTAGGCCGGCAGCGGCACCACCGCCGATTCCGAGCGGCCGGTCAGCAAGCTGTGGAAGAACCGCAGCGGCTCCAGCAGCGCCTCGGCGCGCCGGTTCGTGGAAGTCACCAGCAC
>JALLOH010000736.1 GCA_027717655.1 Acidobacteriia bacterium AH_259_A11_L15 | reverse complement strand
GTCGGACACTCTCTCGAGGGAGGTAATCTATGGCCCTATGGAATTTTGAACCCGGACACACTAGCGCCGAATTTGCGGTCCGGCACATGTTGATTACCATGGTTCGCGGTTGTTTCAAGAACATCGCTGGTACGCTTCAGTTTGACCCGGCTGATCCGGAGCGTTCGTCGGTCGAAGTGAGCATTGATGCCGCGAGTTTTTCTACCGCGGAAGAAGAACGTGACGAACACCTGCGTAGCGCAGATTTCCTCGATGTGGCAAACTGTCCCAC
>JALLOH010000735.1 GCA_027717655.1 Acidobacteriia bacterium AH_259_A11_L15 | reverse complement strand
GTACGACCGCGTGCGGGAAGTGAACGGGCGGGTGCCGGTCTGGGCGGTGCTGGACGACCACTACACTCGGATGGCCGTGCGCCAGTTCGTGCCCGAGGCGGCCAAGTTCAATGAGTTCGCCCGGCTGGCCGAGCGCTTCCGCTTCTCGACCCTGGAGATGGAGGTGGGACGCTCGGCTACGGTCAACTTCCAGGTCTGGTGCGCCGAGGCGCTCGATGCTCAGACCTTTTCCCTGCTGCTCGAGACCGGGCTGATGGCCGAGAGCTGGCGGC
>JALLOH010000734.1 GCA_027717655.1 Acidobacteriia bacterium AH_259_A11_L15 | reverse complement strand
GATGAAATCCTTGTACTCGATCTCGGCGTGCGTCAGCGGCCCCGAGCCCCCCTGCTCGTAGTAGGAATCCGCCACCGCCAGCTTGGCGTCCGCCAGGTGGTCGCTGTTGGGATAGGTATTGATCAGGGTCTGCAGGGTCAGCCGGGCCACGTCGTAGCGTTTGTTCTGGATGTCTTCGAGCGACTTCTCGTAGAGAATTTTATCGGGTTCCTGCGACTCGGTGTAATCCGGCGGGGCGTGCTTGTGGCGATGGCAGCCGCTCACCCCCAGCG
>JALLOH010000733.1 GCA_027717655.1 Acidobacteriia bacterium AH_259_A11_L15 | reverse complement strand
TCCGGTGACCGTCGACGGCACCTTTGGACCGCTTGAGGAAACGTTGGACGTCAAGGCCTTTCACGTTGACCTCGGCTTGGGGAAGAGCGCCCTCACGATCAAGGGGAGCGCCATCGGTGGGAAGATCAGCGCCGCGATCACCTCGCCAGTGATCAATACGGCGCATCTTCCGATCACGCTGCCCCTTACGAAGCCGATTCAGGTGAATAAGCTACTGGTCACTGCTAATGCGACCTATCCATTCAGAGACGGCGCAGCCATTCAGGACATGGT
>JALLOH010000732.1 GCA_027717655.1 Acidobacteriia bacterium AH_259_A11_L15 | reverse complement strand
TACACAACCACTCCCTGCCGTGGGTGGACCGGCCCCTGGTGGCGTTCAACCTGCTGGGAGGCAACCTGGAGGAGCCGGACCCCGGAATCAAGGACGCGGGCTTCTCGCTCAGCCACCTGCTCCCCGCTCCGGGCGGCATCTTTCTGGAAGCCACCGCAGAAATCTTTCGCGGCGACTCCGGCACGCTGTTCCAATCCAGCCGGCGCAGCGACGTGGCGGTGGTGGGCCACCTGCGGAGCTTCAGTGACCTCAGCGAATCCACCAACCTGGAAG
>JALLOH010000731.1 GCA_027717655.1 Acidobacteriia bacterium AH_259_A11_L15 | reverse complement strand
CCCTATACGACCCCGAACGGCTGCGTGTACGACTCCGGCAACTACCCCCGGATGCTCGAACTCGCCAAGCAGCAAATGGGCTGGGAGGAGTGGAAGAAGAAGCAGCAGCAGGCCCGCGCCCAGGGGCGCCTGCTGGGCATCGGCATCGGTACCACGCTCGACTCCGGCACCAACAACTTCGGCCAGGCCCGCATCATCAACCCCAACGCCCCTTTCTCGGGGCAGTCCGGCGCGGCCATCGTCAAGCTGGACATTGACGGCAATATTGTGGTC
>JALLOH010000730.1 GCA_027717655.1 Acidobacteriia bacterium AH_259_A11_L15 | reverse complement strand
ACTCTAAATTGATAAAAAACGGCTCAAACGCTTATGGGGTAAGCGCGAGCAGCTATCGATGAAATAGCAATGGCTGCGGCTACTGGAACGCCACTTCGGCAAAGCTGCGCAGCTTGCGGCTGTGCAGCCGGTGCACACCACCCGCGCGCAGGATATCGATGGCGCGCATGCCGATGCGCAGATGCTGGTCCACGTGTTCGCGGTAGAAATGGTTGGCCATGCCAGGCAGCTTGATCTCGCCGTGCAGCGGCTTGTCGCTCACGCACAGCAGGG
>JALLOH010000729.1 GCA_027717655.1 Acidobacteriia bacterium AH_259_A11_L15 | reverse complement strand
GCGCGCCGCCCGCGCCGCGCTGGCCGCGGTGAGCGGGCGGGGGCGCCTGCCCATCGTGACCGCCGGAACCGGCCTCTACCTGCGCGCGCTGCTGGAAGGGCTCTCGCCCTTGCCGCTGCGCTCGCCGGCGCTGCGAGCCCGACTACGAGAGCAGGCTGAAGAACGGGGCTGCGAGCACCTTCACCGGTTGCTGGCGCGGGTGGACCCGGAGTCGGCCCAGGCAATCGCCCCCAGGGATGCATCCAAGCTCATCCGGGCGCTCGAGGTCTTCTTC
>JALLOH010000728.1 GCA_027717655.1 Acidobacteriia bacterium AH_259_A11_L15 | reverse complement strand
GGTCATTTCCGTGCACTCGGTGGTGAGCCTGGACTTTGCCGTGAGCATCTTGCCCGGGTGGCACTCGACCATCTTCCCCCCCCCTACTTCGTGGCCGGGGCCATCTTCTCCGGCTTCGCTATGGTGATGACGCTGGCCATCCCGCTCCGGAAGTTCTACGGGCTGGAAGACTTCATCACCCTGCGGCATCTGGAGAACATGGCCAAGGTGATGCTGGCCACGGGGATGATCGTCGCGTACGGGTACCTGATGGAGACTTTCGTCGCCTGGTACA
>JALLOH010000072.1 GCA_027717655.1 Acidobacteriia bacterium AH_259_A11_L15 | reverse complement strand
ACTCCAGATATTCCCACAGCGCCAGGAGACCAAACAGCAACAACACCAAGAAGAACGCCCAGGCCGGCGCCCAGAGGAGCACGGCAAGCAGCAGACCGAGGAGGACAGCGGCGGTGAGGAGGCGTTTCAGCAGCATCAGCCCAGCCACCCCAGCGCATCGGCCAAAGCCGTCAAGCCGAAGGCCAGCCCGAAGGCCATCACCGGAGCCACCACCCAGACGACCAGCAGGCGCGGCACCGCCGTCTGGGTGAAGGTCTGCCGGAAGCCCCCCTTCACCGTGCCCACAGCGATGATGGCGGCGGTGGTCAACTGAACTTCGGCGGTGGGAATGCCGCGGGTCACGGAAGCCAGCAGCAGAAGGCTGGCCGAGAGGACGGAGATGAAGGAAGCCCCCAGAGGACCGAACTGGACGATCTCCTTGCTGGTGGTGCGCATCACGCGCTCGCCCATCAGGGAGCTGCCGATGCCGAACCAGGGCGCCACCAGCACGCTGGTGGTCAGCATCATCAGGGGAAACTCCGGCGCGTCTTTGCCGATGTGAAAGTAGTTGGCGATCAAGGAGCTCAGGGGGCCGGCGGCGTTGGCCACGTTGTTCGCGCCGATGGAGAAGGCCACGTAGCAGGAGGAGGCGATGGTGATGTACCTCCACACCGGGTGGAGAGCCAACTGGTCGAAGTCCACCCGCGCGGTGCGGCGAATGGGACGATACAGGAAACGGGAAAAGACGTAAGTAAACCCGAAGGCCGCCAACGGGAGGACGAACCACGCGGGAACGATCCAAACCAGCAGCTTGGCCGTCTGCAAATTGCCCAGGTACGCGGCGCACCCCACCAAGGCCAACACGCTGGCCTGGCTGGTCGACTGCGGTACGCGCAGCAGGTTGGCCAGAAACAGCGACAGGGCAATGGAAAGGAGCAGGACTGTGACCAAACCTGCCTGCATGGACTCGGCGGGCAGGATGTCCCCGGCCAGCGTCTTCACCACCTTCTGCCCGGCCACCACTGCCCCCAGCAGCACGAACAGGCCGAACAGACCCGGGATAGATTCGCGCCGGAGCAGGTTGGCGCCGTGGGGGGCGGCGAAGGAGGGCGCCGTGCCGCTGGCCCCCATGTTCATGGCCAGGAAGACGGCAACCAGGATAGGAAAGACCAGTACCATTGCCCCGCTTCCCTTCTGCGAAAAAGCCCGAGGGATTGTATCAAGCCAGGAAAGGGCAGAGCGGTTTTTAGCGAGGCAGGAGGACGCCGCGCTTGCCGGCGCGGCTTCTTTCCCGGGCGCCGCGCTCCTCACCGGGAGCCAGCCCCCCGTAGCGGCGCTCGCGCCGCTGGAAATCCAGGATGGCTTCCAACAAATGCGTGGTGGAGAAGTCCGGCCACAGGGTCTCCGTCACCCAGATTTCCGTATAGGCGAGCTGCCAGAGCAAGAAGTTGCTGAGACGCATCTCGCCGCTGGTTCGGATCAGCAGGTCCGGGTCGGGCAGGTCGGGGGCATAGAGGCGCGTGGCCAGCGCGGCCTCGTCCACGCGGGTGAGGCCGTTCTGCTGGGCATCGGCCAGCAGGCGCTGCACCGCATCCACCAGCTCCGCCCGGGCGCTGTAGTTCAGCGCCACCACCAGTTGCAGGCCGGTGTTGGCGGCGGTGGTCTCCATGGCCCGGGCCACGTCCGTGCACACCTCGCCGGGCAGCTCCCGCCAGCGACCAATCAGCCGCAGGCGCACGTTGTTCCGCCGCATATAGTCGAGGTCCTGGCGAACGTACTGCCGCAGGAGCCTCATCAGCAGCTCGATTTCCGCCGCGGGCCGCCTCCAATTGTCCAAGGAAAAAGCATACAGGGTGAGCACCGGCAGTTGGATGCGGGCGCAGCTTTCCACAATCTCCCGCGTGGCCCGCACCCCCGCGCGGTGACCCGCCAGCCGCGGCTGCCGCCGCCGGCGCGCCCAGCGCCCGTTGCCATCCATGATGATGGCGATGTGGCGCGGCAGAGCCTTGGGGTCGATTTGTTCCCAAAGCGCCGCTGGCGCGGTTCCCGCTTTGAAAGCCTTCTCCCTCCCCGTCGCCTTCACAATCCTCACGGTAGCACACCCCCCAGACCGCAGGCAATGCGCTGGCCCGACTACCCCGCGGGCGGATTCAGACTCACCGGCACGCCCGCCACAGCCAAATAAATCAAAACCACGGTCAACCCGGTGATGATAGCGGTGGTCACCCAGGTCACCGCGTTGAACACCCAGGAGTTGCGCCACTCGCCCATCAAATCCCGCCGGTTGACCAGCACCAACATGAAAATCAGCACCACCGGAAGCAGGAAGCTATTGACCACCTGGGAGAGCACCATAATCCGCACCAGCGGAGTCCCGGGCAGGAGGATCAACCCGGCGCCCACCGCGATCAGCGCCGTGTACAGCCAGTAGAAGATGGGCGCCTGGCGGAAGCTTTTGTCCACCCCGGCCTCCAGCCCCAGACCCTCGCAAATCACGTACGCGGTCGAGAGCGGCAGAATGGAGGCGGCGAACAAAGAGGCATTGAGAAGCCCGAACGCAAAAAGAGCCGAAGCATAGGGGCCGGCCAGCGGTCGCAGGGCTTTGGCCGCATCGGCCGCATCGTGCAACCCCGTGGTGCCGGCCTTATTCAGCGTGGCGGCGCAGCAGACGATGATAAAGAAGACGATCACCATGCAGGTGATGCTGCCCACCAGGACGTCCGCGCGGGTCTCCCGGTAGCGGTCGCGGGGGATGCCCTTCTCCACCACCGAGGATTGCAAGTAGAAGTGCTGCCAGGGAGCGATGGTGGAGCCTACCAGGGCGAGCACCAGCAGCAGGTAGCTCGAGTTCCACTCGATGGTGGGTCGCACGGTATGGAGTCCCGCGGTCAACCAGTCCGGCTCGGCCAGGAAAGCGGAAAACACGTAGGCCAGGTAAAAGACGCAGGCCACCAGAAAGATTTTTTCCACCCCTTTGTAGGTGCCCCGCACCACCAGCAGCCAAATCAACAGGGCCGCCGCCGGCACGGAGAGATACCGGCTGACTCCGAACAGCTCCAGGCTGGCCGCCACCCCGGCGAACTCGGCCAGGATGTTCCCCTGGGCCACCGCCAGCACTGCCAGCATCAGAAAAAACGTGGTGCGGAAGCCGAACTCTTCCCGGATGAGGTCGGAGAGTCCTTTGCCGGTCACCACCCCCATGCGAGCCGCCATCTCCTCGGTGACGTAGAGGATGATGGTCATGGGGACGAGCGTCCACAACAGCAGGTAGCCGAACTGGGCTCCGGCCAAGGAATAGCTGTACAGACCGCCGGCGTCGTTGTCGACGTTGGAGGTGATCAGCCCCGGCCCGATCACGGCAAAGAACATCGCCAGCCGCACCCGCCAGAGCCGCAGCCGCCCGCGCCGGCCGGCCAGCGGGGCCAACCCCGCTTTTACTTTTGGCGCTGCCATAGGCGGCTGACCACGTCGTCCACGGTGATGATGCCCACCAGCTTTTGCTCCGCATCCACCACCGGGAGCGAGCGCAAGTTGTACTTGTCAAAGAGATCGACCACCTGCCTCTCCGGGGTCTGGGTGTCGACGAAGACCAGCGGCTGGGCCCGCAGCTCCCCCAGGGGCCTCTCCGCAGCGCCGCGCAGCATCCGCCCCAGCGGCACCGCCCCGGTCAGCGCGTTCTCCTCGTTGATCAGGTAGATGGTGTCCAGAGAGTCCAGCGACGTTTCGCTCGCCCGCAGCGCTTCCAGAGCCTGGCCGGCCGTGGTGGTTTCCACCGCGGCGAAGAACTCCGGGGTCATCAACCCGCCCGCCGTGTTCTCTTCGAATTGTAACAGCTCCTCGACCTCGCGGGCTTCCTTGCGGTTCATGTCCCGCAAGACTTCCGAGGCGGTTTCCGCCGAGAGGTCGGCCAGGGCGTCGGCGGCCTCGTCGGGATGCATGTGCTCCAGGATGTCGGCCACGCGCTCGCGGTCCAGCTCCTCCAGGATTCGCTTCTGGATGTCGTCCTTGACCTCTTCCAGGGTTTCGGCGGCCGTGGTGTCGTCGAGCGACTCGATGACGGCGTCGCGCTCGGCCGGGGGCAGCTCCTCGATGATGTCGGCGATATCGGCCGGGTGGAGCTGGCCCAGCTTCGACTCGGGCAGCTTCAGCTTCACCCGCCGCAGCGGGTTGGGCTCGATGACGTCAACCAACTCCCAGGGGATGACCCGGGTGGGCAGGCGTTTCTGCAGGACGCGCATCCAGGTGGGGCCGACCACGCCCTTCAACAGCCGCCGCAGCGCGCCCACCAGCCCCACGTCCACCTGGGCGATCCGCAACTCCATCCGGCCGTCCCCCGGCTGCTCCAGGAAGTCCACGTCGTTCACCCGCACCACCTTGCGCCCGTCGAGGTCGATGATTTGCTGGTCCAGCAGGTCCTTGCGCACGGTCAGCCAGCCTTCGTCCGGCTGGTAGGGCTCCAGTTGCAGCTCGTGCGCGTTCAGGCGCACGGTGCCCGGCGCGAACGAGGTGATCTGGTCATAGCGGGCCACCAGGGGCTGGTACTTGCCGCGGGCGATGATGACTCGCGCGATGCGGTTCGGGGCCTCGGCCGGCACCAGGCAGAGCTCGCGCACCCGCCCCACGTAGTTCCCTCCGGCGTCGTACACGCTGGAGTCGAGCACCTCGGTGGCGTGAATCATCCTTGGCTCCAGAAAAAAACCGCGGGGGGCGAGGACGCCGCCCGCGGCGAGGTCACTCCGGCTTGGAAAAGTCTCTTAGCCCCTATCGATTAGATACGGTTTCGCTTTTCTTTTGTCAAGGCGAAAAGTCAACGGTGGAAAACCATGTCGCCGCCGCGCCGGCGGCGGCGCCAGCACCAGTCCGCGTAGAGGGCTGCATAGCTCTGCGTGATGAAGTCTTGCGGCCGGGCGCCCAGGGCCCGTGCTACCCGACGAATCCAGCTCCGGCTGCCTTCAAGCTCCACGAAATTCCCGATCGGGGTTTCGTCCAGCATCACTTCCCCGCCCCGCCAGCGGCCCCGTGCGGCATAGACAGCGCGGAACTTCTCGTAGCGGAAGACCGTCTGCAAGCCCAGGGCGGCGAAGGCCGCCCGCACGGCTTCCGGGTCGCTGAGCTCGGTCTCGCGCTCGGCGCGAACCTTGAAGTGGCGGGAAAAGTCGGCGGGGCCCTTGAAAGTCAGCCAGTGGCGGCCGTTCCGGCTGCGCAGGCGCAGCAGGCAGCCGGACCGCCGCAGGGCGCGCCCCGGCGTATCAAAGACGAGGTTGCGCTCCAGGCTGCGGGGCTGGATTACTCGGAAACCCAGCCGGGCGAGCCCGCGACGCGCCGCCGCGGTCGGACCGATGGGCAGCTTGATTTCCGTCTCTTTGCCCGCCCGCCGCATCAGTCGCCCGGCCAATCAGTAGTCGCGGTGGAGCACGAACTGGGGCACCGCTTCCAGCGCCCGCTTGTAGGTGGAATCAGGGAACGCCTCCAGGCAGCGGTAGGCTTCCTCCACGAACTCGCCGGCGCGGGCGCGGGTGCGCTGGACGGCGCCCGTCTCGCGGACCAAGGCGATGATTTCCTCCGGCTGGACGGAAGAAAAGCCCCTTCCCTCGAGCACCGCTTCCACTTTCTTGCGCCCGGCCTCCCCGGCGGCGGCCAGCGCATAGACCAGCGGCAGGGTGACCTTCCCTTCGCGCAGGTCGTTGACCACCGGCTTCCCCAGGCGGGCCGGATCGGCGACCAAGTCCAACAAGTCGTCAACAACCTGGAAGGCCATGCCCAGGTTCAGGCCATAGCGGGCCAGTTTCTCCGTCTCCGGCGGCGGCTGTCGGCCCAGCAGGCTTCCCAGCTCCATCGAGACCGCGAAAAGTTCCGCCGTCTTGCGGCGGTTCAAGTCGAGCGCCTCCTCTTCGCTGATGTCGGCCCGCCCCAGCCGGGTGAGCTGCAGGAGCTCGCCTTCGACCATGCTCTGGGTGAGGCCGATGAGGACGTCGAGGATTCTCAGATTGCGCTCGGCCAGAGCGATCTTGAACGACTGCATGTAGAGCCAGTCGCCCGCCAGCACGGTCATCGGGTTCCCCCAGCGCTGGTTGGTGGAGGGCCGGCCGCGGCGGGTGTCGGCCTGGTCGATGACGTCGTCGTGCATCAGGGTGGCGGCGTGGAGGAGCTCCAGCACGGCGCCCAGGCGCACGGACGACGGGCCCTGGTAGCCGCAGAACCTGGCGGCGAGCAAATGCAGCGCCGGCCGCAGGCGCTTGCCGCCGCCGCTCTGCAGGTAGCGGGCGATGGCGGCCACCGGCTCGGTCCCCGACTGGCTTTCGCGGGTCAGCTCCTCTTCCACGCGCTCCAGATCGGTGCGCACCAGGTCGAAGACCTCGGCGATCTCCAGCGTAGCCTTGTTGTTCAGCGCGGACTTGATGGCCATGGCTCTCGCTTTGCCGGCGCCCGGGCGCGGGCAAACAGCCGCAGGAAATTTTCCCCCGTCCGCCTTCCCATCTCGTCCCGCGTCAGCTGGTGCAGCCGGGCCAGCTCGCCCGCGACTTCCACGACGTAGGCGGGTTCGTTGCGCTTGCCTCGAACCGCTTGTGGCGCCAGATAGGGGGAGTCGGTTTCAACCAGCAGGCTTGCGATCGGAACCGACCGGGCTGCCTGGCGAAGATTCTCCGCCCGAGGAAAGGTAACGTTTCCGGCAAAGGAAATCAAGAAGCCCCAGTCCAGCGCTCGGCGCGCAACCTGAGGCGTCCCGCTGAAGCAGTGCAGGACGCCCCCCAGGCCGGCGCGGGCCCATTCTTGGGACAAGATGCGCAGACAATCCTCCCAGGCTTCTCGGCAGTGGATGATGACCGGCAGCCTGGCTCCGCGGGCACATTGCAATTGTCGGCAAAAGACAGCCTGTTGCACGTCACGGGGCGAGTGGTCGTAGTGGTAGTCGAGGCCGATTTCTCCCCAAGCGACCACGCGGGGCGAGCGGACACGCGCTTCCTGCTGCGCCAGCAACTCCTCAGTGGCGTGACGGGCTTCGTGGGGATGGATGCCGACCGCCGCCCAGACGAAGTCATTGTTCTCCGCGAGGGCGAGTGTTTGCCGGCAGTCATCGGGTTGGCTGGCTTCCGCAATCGCGAGGATGCGCTCCAAGCCCGCGTCGCGAGCGCGAGCCAACACCGCTTCCCGGTCCTCCGCGAAGCGCGCATCACCCAGGTGAGCGTGGGAGTCGGTGAAGGCCACCAGCCTACTTCAGGCGGGCGCCGACAGGGACATCCTCGCTGAAGGTGGCCAGGACGGGGCGGCCCTGCTCGCCCACCGCGGCGGCGACGATCATCCCGTTCGACTCCACTCCGCGAATCCTCCGCGGCTGAAGGTTGGTGACGATAACCACCTTGCGCCCCACCAACTGCTCGGGGCTGTAGGCCTCCGCGATGCCCGCAACGATCTGGCGCACCTCGTCGCCGATGTCCACCATCATCTTCAAGAGCCTCTGAGCGCCGGCCACGCGGTCAGCCGAGCGCACTTCGCCCACCCGCATCTCCACCTTGGCGAAGTCGTCAATGGTAATCCAGTTCTGTTCGTCGGCAGCCACAGCACCTCCTGGCGCCGCCCCCGTCGGGCCGGCGGTAAGTTTCTCTTCCAGCTCGCGCAGTTGCCGCAGCACAGCCTCCTTGTCCAGCCGGGGGAAGACAGACTCGAAGGGGCCAATGCGCGTGCCGGTGGGCAGTTGTCCCCAGCTCAACTCGTCCAGCTTGACCTGAGAAGGGTCGCCCTCCAGTCCCATCTGGCTCCAGATGCGCTCGCTCGCCGTGGGCATCGCCGGATAGAGCAAGGCCGTGGCGATGCGCAAGCCCTCGGCAGCGGTCCACAGGATGGTGGCCAGGCGAGCGCGTCGGGTTTCGTCTTCCGCCAGTTCCCAGGGCTCGGTCTCCACCAGGTATTTGTTGAGGGCCGCAATCAGCGACCAGACAGCCTCCAACCCGCGGGAGAAGTCGTAGCGGTCAAAGCACTGCTGGAAGCGGGTGATGCTTTTTTCGGCCACCGCTTCGACTTCTTTGTCCTCGGCGGTGCGGTCGGCGCCGGCCGAGGGATAAGGGATTTCTCCCTTGAAGTAGCGCTCGACCATGGTGAGCAGGCGGGAGGCCAGGTTGCCGTAGTCGTTGGCCAGATCGCTGTTGTAACGGGTGAGGAGAGCGGCATAGCTGAAGTTGCCGTCCTGGCCGAAGACCATCTCCCGCAGCAGGAAGTAGCGCAGGCCGTCGCTGCCCAGCACCCGGTGGACGGGCTCGGCCCGCACGATGTTTCCCCGCGACTTCGACATCTTCTCTTGCTCGAACATCCAGTGGCCGTGCGCCCAAACGGACCGCGGCAGGGGCAACCTGGCCGCCAGCAAGAAGGCGGGCCAGTAGACGGCGTGCTGGCGGATGATTTCCTTACCCACCAAGTGCAGGTCGGCCGGCCACAGGCGGGAGAACTCCCGCTGCTTGGCCCCGCCGGCCCCATAGCCGATGCCGGTCAGGTAGTTGGTGAGGGCGTCGAACCAAACATAGAAGACATGGCCTTCTTCGTCGGGCACGGGGATGCCCCAACCAAAGCGGGTGCGGGAGATGGAGAGGTCGCGCAGGCCGCTGCGGACGAAGCTGATCACTTCGTTCCGGCGAGTCACCGGCTGGATGAACTCCGGGTGCTTTTCGTAGTGCTCGAGCAGCCGCTCCTGGAAGGCGGAAAGTCTGAAAAAGAGATTCTCCTCTTGTACGCGTTCCGGAGCCCGGCCGCAGGTGGGGCAGTTCCCTTCCGGCGTCGGGTCGGTGACGTAGAGCTCGCAGGGGATGCAGTAGAGACCCTCGTACTTTCCCTTGTAAATGTAGCCAGCCCTTTTGACCACTTGAAAAATCTTCTTCACCGCAGCGGCATGGCCGGGTTCGCTGGTGCGGATAAACCGGTCGTACTCCAGCCCCAGGGTCTTCCAGAGCCGCTGGTACTGGGCCGCCACTTCATCGACGAACGCTTTCGGTTCCACGCCCGCCTTGCGCGCCGAGCGCGCCACGGTCTCCCCGTGCTCATCGGTGCCGGTCAGGAAAAAAACATCAAACCCGCACATGCGTTGGTAGCGCGCGATGGTGTCGGCCACCACGGTCGTGTAGGTGTGGCCCAGGTGCGGCCGGGCGTTGACGTAATAGATGGGCGTGGTCAGGTAGAACTTGGGCATCTCTCAGCCGCGATCCTTCTGCGCCTGGCGGAAATAAAAGTGGGCCTCCTCCAGCACCTGCTTGAGCGGTACCGAACTTTCCCGCGCTAGCCGCTGGCAGTCCTCGTACTCGGGCGCGGCGTTCAGGATCCGCCCGTTCAGCTTGGCCAGCTTCATCCGCACCGCTCCCAGGGGGGTTTTCACGGTGACGAACTCGCGCTCGAGCGTTCGCCGGCGGGCTTCATACGACCGCAGCCCGATGGTGGTGGTCTGCTGGAAGATGAGCTCGCTCAAGGCGTCGGCGCGCTCGGGCGGGCAAATCACTGTCAACAGCAGGCCGGGGCGGTTTTTCTTCATGTGCACGGGCGTGTAGTAGACGTCGAGCGCGCCCGCCCCCAGCGCCTGCTCCAGGAAGTAGCCACCCACGAGCGGGCTCATGTCGTCGAGGTTCGCCTCCAGC
>JALLOH010000727.1 GCA_027717655.1 Acidobacteriia bacterium AH_259_A11_L15 | reverse complement strand
TATCATATCTGTGTAAACGTCTTGCTGGTGCCTCGAAAAGACCATGCTCAAGTCAACAAACCGACACTCTCTGTCATCGTATTCCTCTATCAATTCCTCTAATCCAACTCGCGCCCGCTGGTACGTTCTCTCGATATACCTTGAGAACTTTTCGCCCCCGAGTAACGCCTCTTCCCGACTCGACCGAGGATGTTTAAAATGTACCATCGGCTGTAAGAAAGCAACAAACTTAAACTCGAATCCCTTCCCCACTTTGCACATTTTCTCGACGTTC
>JALLOH010000726.1 GCA_027717655.1 Acidobacteriia bacterium AH_259_A11_L15 | reverse complement strand
GCGCACCCGCATCCAGTAATCCAGCGCCTGCAAGGGCAGATGGGGGTCGGCCGAGACCTTGAGCTCGATCACCACCAGGTTCCCGTTCCGGGTGGCGTGAGCGAGGACTGGCGGCGGGAGCTGAAAGTCATTTTCCGCCGGGGACCCGGCTAGCAGGGAGCCGAAAAAGAAAACGGGGAAGCGCCGCAGCTTTGAGTGCATCCTGCGTTGCTTCCCCGCGTCGTGGAAGTCGGGGTTGTTATGGTAGTTGATTGGATGCCGGCCGCGCCTAGAG
>JALLOH010000725.1 GCA_027717655.1 Acidobacteriia bacterium AH_259_A11_L15 | reverse complement strand
GCCCACACGAAGAAGGTGGAGATCGACCTCGGGGTGCTGGAGGTGGATGACGCAGGAAGCCTGATCGCCTACCACGAAAAGCCCGTTCGCGAATTCCAGGTCAGCATGGGAATCTACGTATTCGAGCCCAGGGTTCTCGAATTGCTCCCTCCTGACCAGCCTTGTGATCTACCGGACCTTGTGCGTCGTATTCTGGCGTCGGACGAGAAGTTGTACGTCTATCCGTTCGACGGCTACTGGCTGGACATCGGGCGGCCCGACGACTACGCCCGGG
>JALLOH010000724.1 GCA_027717655.1 Acidobacteriia bacterium AH_259_A11_L15 | reverse complement strand
CTGCAATGACGTACGCCATCGGGCTTTCCTCACTTCGTTGGGGATGAACTGCTCGAGGCAGCCAGCCTCGACGCCCCGCGTGTTTATAGCACGGGGCCAAAACGGCTTCAAGCTGACCCGTGCGAACGGCTGAAATCGGCCACTCAGCGGCAGTATAGCACGCTGAGCGGGGCGTCCACCAGCCGTCCGCTAGCCGCGCGGGAAGCGCTTGAGCGCCGCTTCGATCTCCTCCCAGGGCGGGCGCTCCTGGTCGTTCTCCGGCACGGCCAGGTAG
>JALLOH010000723.1 GCA_027717655.1 Acidobacteriia bacterium AH_259_A11_L15 | reverse complement strand
ACGCCGGGCAATTGCTGATCGGAATGGTTGTCTTGTGGTGGGGTGGAAGACTGGTCTCCCTTGGTATGGCCTATTTGACCAGTGTTCTTCTGGCTCTGGTGGTCCATTATTGGGTCTTTGAAAGGCAGATTCATCCCCTGCGATTGGGACGTCCTCGCCAGTGGAGGAAGTTTGCCAAGGGGGCACTTCCGGTGGGGCTGGGCACCTTGTTTCATACGGTCTCGGTACGGCTCGGCGTGGCTCTGGTGACGCTTTTAGCAGGACCGTCGGATCC
>JALLOH010000722.1 GCA_027717655.1 Acidobacteriia bacterium AH_259_A11_L15 | reverse complement strand
GTTCATTACAATCTTCAAAAAGGAGAAAAAAGGCATGAACGGGCAGAAAAAACCGATGGACCAGAAGGATGATCAAGATAAGCGTCCCCCGATGCGGTTAGACAAAAAGACCATTCTTGTTTGGCTCGTTATTATTATCAGCGCTATATTTCTTTCCAGTTTGTTTACCGGAAAGGGCAAAAAAGAAGTTTTAATCTTTTTAATAGATCTGGTAATCACGCGTGACCGATGAACATCTGACTTATCAGCAATCACCACAATCGCAGATACTGCA
>JALLOH010000721.1 GCA_027717655.1 Acidobacteriia bacterium AH_259_A11_L15 | reverse complement strand
TTTTCTATCTGGGTAGACTCAGGAAGTTTCGAGCCCTGAAAAAGGACTTGTCCTTCAAGAACACCATCAGAACCTGGAGAAATGGACGTTGCGTTGGAACGAACCTCCGCTGACTGTTCAGATGAGGCGGAATCCGGACTCGAACATGCCACCGTAAGTACAATTGTAACCGTGATAACTACGCGAACGTATGGAAGAGGCCTCATTTTTCTCAGTGGAGGTGCTTCACATATAATCAGAATGCACGCCCTCCATTCACCCAATTCTACAAGTCG
>JALLOH010000720.1 GCA_027717655.1 Acidobacteriia bacterium AH_259_A11_L15 | reverse complement strand
ATAGCGATGATGGCGTCCACCATGCCCTCGCTGATTTTCAGGGCCACGTTGCCGATGAAGCCGTCGCAGACGATGACGTGGACGTCGCCGCTGAAGACGTCGCGGCCCTCGACGTTGCCCACGAAGTCGAAGGCCAAGGGCGACTCCCGCAGGCGCCGGTGGGTCTCCCGCACCACTTCGTTCCCCTTGGTGGCTTCTTCCCCGATGGAGAGCAACCCCACCCGCGGGCGCTGCACGCCGAACATCACCCGGTAGTAGACCTCGCCCATGATGGC
>JALLOH010000719.1 GCA_027717655.1 Acidobacteriia bacterium AH_259_A11_L15 | reverse complement strand
CCGTCGGGCAGCAGGCTGACTGGCGCCTGTACGATCGAGCGGATCTGGCGGAAGAGACCGCGCTCCGTGTGCTCGAGCGCCGCGGCAACCGATGGGCTCGTGCGGATTACGACGCCGTTGCCGTTGAGTTCGTTCTTCAGGCGCTTGACCTCTCGGAGGATCTCGAAGCAGATCGTGTCGATCGACTTCACGCGGCCGCTGCCGGCGCAGTAGGGACAGGGCTGCAGCATGATGCGCTCGAGGCTCTGCTTCACTCGCTGCCGGGTAAGCTGTACC
>JALLOH010000718.1 GCA_027717655.1 Acidobacteriia bacterium AH_259_A11_L15 | reverse complement strand
TCCCCCGGCAGCTCGGCCACTTTCTTCCGCAGCCGCTCGGCATCATCCGGGTTCAGCCCGTAGCCCGCCCAGTAGTCCAGCGTGTTCTCGTTCCCGCGGGCGCCCCCATAGAGGGCCTGGACTTCCTCCTCGCTCGCCAGCCGGTAGGTTTCTCCGGTCAGGTCGGCCAGCCAGGCGCAGTAGGCCCGGGCTTGCTCGAAGGAGATGCCGTTGGCGGGGAAGTTTTCCGTCCCCGCTTCCACCGGGTAGCGGGAGTCAAAGGCCGCGTACTGCGCC
>JALLOH010000071.1 GCA_027717655.1 Acidobacteriia bacterium AH_259_A11_L15 | reverse complement strand
GAGCACGGGTTGGAGGGCAAGGTGGAGATGGAGGGCGCGGTGGGCGATGCGGTGGACGCCCGCACCGGGCTCCGGGTCTTCAGCCTCTACGGGGACACCAGGCGGCCCACGCCGGCGATGCTGGAAGGGCTCGACGTTTTGGTGTTCGACATCCAGGGGGCCGGGGTGCGCTACTACACCTATATGACTACGATGGCCTACGCCATGGAGGAAGCGGCCAAGCGGCGGATCGAGTTCGTCGTCGTCGACCGGCCCAACCCGGTGAACGCGGCTGCCGTCCAGGGGCCGATGCTGGACCCGGACCGGCTGAGCTTCGAAGGCTACTTCCCTCTGCCGCTGCGCCACGGGCTGACCTTGGGGGAGCTGGCGCGGTTGTTCAACGGGGAGAACCAGATTGGGGTGCGCCTGACGGTGGTCCCGATGAAGAACTGGCGGCGGGGAGTGTGGTTCGATCAAACGGGCTTGCCGTGGATCAACCCCTCGCCGAACTTGCGCAGCCTGGAGGCGAACACCGTGTATCCGGCCGTAGAACTGCTGCGGGTGGGTGAGGTATCGGTGGGGCGGGGGACAGAAACACCGTTTCTGCTGTTCGGGGCGCCGTGGATTGAGTCGGAGGAACTCGCGCGCTACCTGGAGGCGCGCCAGATTCCGGGGATTCGGTTCGAGCCGTTGGAGTTCACGCCGAGCGAAGACGTGCACGCGGGGCAGCGCTGCCGCGGCGCGCGCTTGGTGGTGACGGACCGCGACCGGCTCGACCTGGGGCGGTTGGGGGTGGAGCTGCTCAGCGCGCTGTGGCGGCTCTACCCGGAGGAGTTCAAGCTGGATAAGACCATCCGCCTGGTGGGCTCGCGGAAGACTCTCGAGCGCATCCGCGCCGGCGACGACCCGGAGGAAATTGTCGGGGGTTGGCAGGAAGAACTGGAAGCCTTCCGTCGGTTGCGGAGGCCGTACCTGCTTTATGAATAAGTTCCGCTTCGCCCTTCGCACCGCTCAGGCCAAGCGGGGCTAGACAGACAAGAATGTCTGTCCTACCACCAAAAAGCCCCGGCGGGTTAGCGCTGGCGGCGCCACCAGAAATAGAAGGGGAGACCGGCGGCCAGGAAGAGCAACCCCAGGCCGGTTTCTTCCGGCTTGGTGACGACGGTGTTCAGGCAGAAGAGCGCGGCCAGGACGACGAAGAGGCCGGGCACCCAGGGATACCCGAGCGTGCGATAGGGGCGCGGCAGGTGGGGTTCTTTGCGGCGGAGCACGAAGACGGCGGCGGTGGACATCCCGTAGAAAATCCACAATCCGAAGATGGTGTAGGTGAAGAGCCGGTCGAAGGCGTCGCCGTGGTGGCCGAAGATCAGGATGAGGACGCAGGCGAAGACGCATTGAAGGATGAGCGCCTTGGCCGGGGAGCGGTGGACGGGGTGGACGTCGGCCATGTGGCGGAAGAAGAGGCGGTCGCGGGCCATGGCGTAGGGGACGCGAGCGCCGCTCAAGATGGCGGCGTTCAAGGTGGCGAAGGTGGAGATGAGCGCACCGACGGTGATGAGGATGCCGCCCCAGTCGCCGAGGAACTTCCGGGCGGCTGCCTGCGCTACCTGCTTGTGAGCTTGCACCTGTTCGAGCGGGAGGATGTAAAAGTAGACGCCGTTGGTCAGCAGGTAGACCAGCACCACGCCCAGCACGCCGAAGCCGAGCGCGCGGGGGATGTTGCGCTGCGGGTTGCTCACCTCGCCGCCCACCATCACCAGGTTGTTCCAGCCGTCATAGGCCCAGAGGGCGGCGGCCAGAGCCACGCCGAAGGCGCTCAGGGTGCCGAGTCCATGGGGCGCGGCGAAGAAAGGGGAGAAGTGCGACCACTGGCCGTGGCCTATGGTGAAGCCCAGCGCCACCAGGGCGAGGATGATGGTCACCTTGAGGATCGTAAACACTGTCTGCACGCCGCCGCTCAGGATGACGCCCAGGTAGTTGATGAGGGTCAGGCCGATGACGGCGGCGAGGGAGATGACCTGGGCGCCGGTGAGCGCCCAGCCGGCGGTAATGGGCAGCAGCGGCTCTTTCAGCGTTCCGACGAAGAAGTCCAGGAAGAGGGCGAAGGCGACGGCGATGGTGGCGATGGAACCGGTCTTGCCGATGACAAACTGCTCCCAGCCGTAGAGGAAGCCCCAGAGGGGCCCGTAGGCGCGGCGGAGGAAGACATACTCGCCGCCGGCCTCGGGCATGGCGGCGCCCAGCTCGGCGTAGCTGAGGGCGCCGGCGAGCGAGAGCAGCCCGCCCACGATCCAGACCAGGAAGACCAGCCCGACGGAGTCGACCGCCCGGGCGATCGAGTAGGGCACCAGGAAGATGCCGGTGCCGATGATGGTGCCCACGACGACCGAAGCTGAACCGATCGGCCCCAGACCGCGAATGAGCGAGTGTTCCTGTTTCATTGCGCCTTCCCCGGTAGGATGCGGCTGGCGAGGAGGCCGACCAGGAAAGTCACCGCGGTGCCCAGTAGGACGTACCAGGTCCAGGCGATTTCGGTGCCGAACTTGACATAGAACATGGCGGTGAGCCCGGCGAGCATCCCCGCGGCGGCGCCATTCGGGGTCGCCGACGGGACGAAGCGGCCCAAGAGGAAGAGGCCGAGCAGGGCGCCGTAGGTGATGGAAGCGATGGTGAGGCCGGCTTCAAGGACCGGGCCCCACTGGCGGGCGAGCATGGCCAGGCCGATGAGGACGCCGCCCCAGATCACTGTAACCCAGCGGGAGCGGCGGAGCAGGACGTCGGGCGGGAGGTCGGTCTTGGCCAAGGGGCGGTAGAAGTCAACTACGGTGGAGGCGGCGAGCGAATTCAGCGTCGCGCTGGAGGTGGACATCGCCGCCGCCAGCACGCCCGCTACCATCAGGCCGCTCAAACCGGTGGGCAGATGGGCAACTATGAAGGCGGGGAAAATCTTGTCGGGGTTGTCGAAGGATTCCCCGGGGGCGACGCGGGTGTAGAAGACGAAGAGCAGGACGCCGATCACCAGGAAGAGCAGGAACTGGGCGAAGACCAGGAAGCCGCTGGCGATGAGCGCTCGGCGGCTATCGCGCAGGTTGCGGGCGGCGAGCAGGCGCTGGACCAGCAGTTGGTCGGTGCCGTGGCTGGCCAGGGTCAGGAAGGTGCCGCCGAGGACCCCGGCCCAGAAGGTGTAGCTGCGAGTGGGGTCGAAGGAGAAATCGAGGAGGATGAACTTTTCGGCAGCTTCCGTGGCGACGGTGGCCCAACCGCCGGGGATTTGGTCGAGGAGGTTCCCGAGCACCAGGAGGCCGCCGCCGACATAGAGGGCAAACTGGACGACGTCGGTCCAGATGACAGCTTTCATGCCGCCGAGGAAAGTGTAAACGAGGGTGAGGGCCATGACGGCCAAGACGGCGGTGAGCTCGGCGACGCGGAGGGATTCGCCGGTGAACATCTCGAGGATGCGGGGCAGGAGGAGCTGGACGACCAGGGCGATGGCCCAGATGCGGACGCCGTCGGCCAACGCGCGTGTGACCAGGAACAGCCCGGCGGCCAGCCTGCGGGTCAGCAGGCCGAAGCGCTGCTCGATGTACTGGTAGGCGGTGAAGAGGCGGCCGGTGAAGTACTGCGGCAGCAGCAAGAAGCTAATGAGGAAGCGGGCCAGGATGTAGCCGAAGACGAGTTGGAGGAAGGTGAGGTTGCCGCCGTAGGCGAGCGCGGGGGTGCCGATGATGGTGAGGGTGGAGGTTTCGGTGGCGACGATGGAGAGCGAGATGGCCCACCAGGGAGTGGCGGAGCCGCCGAGGAAGTAGTCGTGGATGGTGCGTTGGCGGCGGCGGAAGTAGGCGCCCAGCAGGGTGACGCCGAGCAGGTAGGCGAGGACGATGGCTAGGTCGAGGCGACCGAATCCCACGGCGGCTCCGGTTGGACGGGCGGGAGTGTAGACGATGGAATGCCGGGGAGCAAGTCCGGCGTCTAAGAAACCGCAGAGATGCAGAGGACGCAGAGAAGCAAGGAGGCAGAGGAGGATGCGAGCCCCTGCCCTACCCGAGCCCGCGGGTGCTATTCTAAAACTCAGCCATGGGATTTTTCGTGGGGATTGACGGGGGCGGGACGAAGACGGAGTGCGTGCTGGCGGAGGAGTCCGGAACGGTGGTGGCGCGGGCGACGGGCGCGGGCACGAACCTGCGGCGAGTAGAGGCCTCGGGGCTGCGGGCCACACTCAGCGATTGCCTGGAGGAGTTGCGGCGCGCAGCCGGCCTGCGAACGATGGCGGTGGAGGCGGTGGGGGCGGGGTTCGCCGGAGTCAGCGACGCGAGAGGGCGGGCGATGGCGGAACAAGTGCTGGCCGAATTGTTGCGGCCCAAGTTCCTGTATGTAGTGGGCGATATGGAGGTGGCGCTGGAAGCGGCGGTGGGCGCCGGGTCGGGGGTGGTCTTGATCGCGGGCACCGGGTCGGTCGCCTATGGGCGGAACGACTCGGGGCAGCAGGCGCGGGCGGGCGGGCGCGGCCCGCAGGGGAGCGACGAAGGCAGCGGGTTCGACATCGGGCGCGCGGCGGTGGAGGCGGCGCGGCGGGCGGCCGAGGGCACGGGAGCCGAGACGGTTCTCTCCGAAGCGGTACCGGCTGCGCTGGGGATCGAAACGACGCAAGAGCTTGAGGGTTGGGCTTCGCCGGAGCGGGCGACGGAGCTGGCGGGGCTGGTACCGCTGGTGGCGCGGGCGGCGCGGCGGGGCGACCGGGTGGCGGGAGAAATCTTGCGCCAGGCCGCGAGGGTGCTGGCCAAGCTGGCGGTGGAGGTGGTGCAGCGGCTCAATTTGTCGGAGAAGGAAGTGTTGATCACCGGGAGCGGCGGCGTTTTCCAGGAAAGCCCAGAGGTGGTGGCGCAGGCGCGGCAGGAGATTTTGGCGGCGGCGCCGCAGGGGCGGCTGGAGCCGCTGACGGTGAGCCCGGCGGAAGGGGCGGTACGGTTGGCGCAGCGGCTGTGGCTGCAAGAAGGGGCGACCCCGACGGCCTAGAGAGCGATGAGGAGATTGGAGGAGCGCATCGAGCGGGCGCAGCGGGGCGGGCCGGGGGAGGTCCGGCAACTGGTGCACGACCCGGCCACCGAGGTGCTGGATGCGCTGCTACAGAATCCGTTCCTGAGCGAAGAGCATCTCTTGACGCTGCTTCACCGGAAGGACCTGCCGCGGGAGTTCCTGGAGGCGATGGCCAAGAACGAGGAATTGATGCAGAGCCAGCGAGTGAAGGCGGCGATGGTGCAGAACCCGAAGACGCCGCGGCTGGTGTCGCTGGGGCTGCTGAAGTTCCTGTACGTGTTCGACCTGGTGACGGTGAGCTTGCAGCCGGCGGTGCCGGCCGAGATCAAGCGGCTGGCGGAAGACCGGATTCTGAACCGGATTCAGCAACTGCCGGTGGGGCAGCAGATCGCGCTGGCGCGGCGGGGCTCGGCGCGGGTGGTGGCGGGATTGCTGATGGAAGGGAACGAGCCGGTGATCGGGCCGGCGCTGGACAATGTGTTCCTGACCGAAGGGGAGTTGATTCGGGTGCTGCGGCGGGACGAGTTGCCGGAGGCGGTGGTGGAGCAGATGGCGCAGCACCCGAAGTGGTCGCGGCGGTACGACCTCCGGCTGCAACTGGTGCGGCACCCGCTGACGCCGCTGGCGACGGCGCTGGGGTTTCTGCCGGAGTTGAAGGTGGCCGACTTGCGGCTGCTGGCGACGGACAAGCGGATGCGGCCCACGCTGCGGGAGTACGTGCGGGAGGAGGCCGAGCGGCGGCTGCGGCGGCGAAAGGGGGGAGAAAACATGGATGCACACTAAGAGAGAAGTCAGGGAAAACCGGAGAGGGCGCAGAGAGCGAGAGCAACTTCCTTTGCGTGCGTTCGGCTGCCAGGCTTCGCTTCGCGAAGCAAGACAGACAGGAATCTCTGTCCTACTGACGGAAGAGGGAGGAGAGACTAGGATGTTTGTCCTACCCCATGGGAGCGCGTACGGCCTTGTCCTACCCGAGCGAATACCTGAAGCCGCAGGGGTCATCCGCTGCCAAGGCGGCTAGGGTTTCTGGGTGGGGCGGAGTTCGATTTCGCTGGCGAAGCTTTGAGGGGCCTGGTCGAGGAGCCAGCCGGCGACGCGGGCGACGTCTTCCGGCTGGAGCATTTTGCCAGGGTCCTTGCCGGGGTGGGGAGAGAACTCGGAGAGGACGGTGCCGGGGCAGATGGCGCTGACGCGGATGCCGTAGCCGCGCAGGTCTTCGGCCATGCAGCGGGTCAGGCCCAGCAGGCCCCATTTGGAGGCGCAGTAAGCGCTGCCACCGGGGAAGGCGTTCTTGCCGGCCAGGGAGGCGATGTTGATGATGTAGCCGCTACGCTGGCGAATCATCTGGGGGGCGACGGCCTTGGAGCAGAGGAAGACGCCGCGGAGGTTGGTCTCCAGGGTGGCGTCCCAGTCCTCTTCGGAGAGCTGGTGGACGGGGCCGAAGGCGCCGATGCCAGCGTTGTTCACCAGGAGGTCGCAGCGGCCGGCCCAGTGGAGGATTTCTCCGAAGGTGGTCTGCACCTGGTCGGAGTGGCGGACATCGCAGGGGAAAGCGCGGGCCGCCCTTCGACTTCGCCCCTCGACTCCGCTCGGGGCAAGCGCAGGGTCTTGGACCGCGGAGGCGAGCTTGCGGGCGGCTTGTTCGAGGGGTTCGGGGTTGCGGGCCAGGAGGGCCAGGCGGTGGCCGCGGCGGGCCATCTCGGCGGCGATGGCGTAGCCGATGCCGCGGCTGGCCCCGGTGATGATGGCCAGCGGCGCATCCGAGCGAGTGGTAGAGTTCATCGAGGGCCTCCCGCGGGGTGATTTTGCAACGAATTTGCCCCAGGTTTCATCATAGCAGGCAGGGGCAGAGGGGCAAAAGGAGGCTGGACAGCGGAAAGCGCTTGCGGAGGAACCGGGAGAGAGCCTATAATCAGGTTTCTTTTTGGGCGTGGAAACCTCCCTAAGCAATTGATACCGCAGACAAGGAGGCAGGAAGAGTGATGAGTGGACGCAAGATGGTGGTGGGGCTGGCGGTGCTGGCACTGCTGTGGGGGAGCGCCGCCGGGAAGGCGCAGCAGACGCGGTATGGGATCGAGGAATGGAACGCCTTCCAGGACACCAACCCCCAGGTGACCCAGGACCCGGCGGAGCGGCTGCAAAAGATCGAGGCTTTCCTGAGCCGGTATCCCGAGTCGGTGCTGCGAGTGTTCGTTCACCAGTACCAGGCGCAGACCGCATTTTCGCTGCAGCGGTACGAGCTGGCCATGGAAGCGGCCAACAGCTTGTTGGCCCTGGACCGGGCGGAGGCGGAGGACTTCCTGCGGCAGTCGAACTACAATGATTTGCAGATCGTTGTCCACTTCTACAGGGGGCAGATGATCTACGCCTACAGCTTCCTGCAACTGCTGTCGCAGGACCCCGCGCAGGTGCGGGAGCTGACCGAAGAAGCGCGGGAGCGAGCCCGGCAGGGGATGCAGCTCCACGAGCAGCTTTACAGTCAGGTCTCGCCGCCGCAGGACCCCCAGCAGCGGCAGCAGTTCGAGCAGGAGAAGAAGCGGGCGGAAGGGACGCTGCGCTCGGTGATGAACCCGCACGCGCTGGTGGCCAATGTGTACTGGCAGAAGAAGGAGTACGAGGCGGCGGCGCGCGAGTATGAGGTGGCGCTGGAGGAGAACCCCGCCGAGCCGGTGTTGAACTATCGTCTGGGGGCGGCGTCGTTGCAGAAAAAGCCGACCGACTACCGGCGCGGGTTCTGGTACCTGGCGCGGGCGATCGGGTTGGGGATCAACAAGAGCGACGACGTGCGCGGCTACCTGACCCGGGCGCTGGCGGGCTACCAGCAGGTGCCGCCCGATTGCCTGGAGGGGGAGGTGAACGAGCTGGTGGCGCGCGCCTCGGAGACGCTGAGCCCGCCGGCGGGTTGGGAGCTGATCTCAGCCGAGCGGGTGAGCGCGGTGCGGCAGACGATGTCGGTGAAGACCATCTTTGACGAGCTGGAGGCGGGCGGGGAGAGCGCGCGGTTGATGTTCCTGGCCGCCTGCGGCACCGAGATCGGCGTGGGGGAAGACGGGCAGCCGGGACTGGCGGTGATGGTGCTGGACGTCACGCAGGCCGAGGATAACCTGGTGACGCTGCGGGCGGCCGCGGGGCAGGAAGCGGTGGACGCCAAGCAGGTGAACATAGAAGTGAAAGTGGTGGGCCCGGAGGAGGCGAAGAACCTGAAGGCGGAGGACGTAGTACGCATCTCGGGGAAGATCAGCGGCTACCAGAACGAGCCGCAGTTCCTGGTGAAGCTCAGCGAGGGGCGAGTGCATCCGGAGGATTTGCAGTAGCGGGTTTCCAGAAGAGTTGAGATCTCCCGTTCGTCGGGGCGACGAGCGGGAGTTTTTGTTTATCTCGGGACGATACAAGTGGAGTCATGTCGTGCTGAGGGAAGCGAAGCATCCCGCGGCTGCGGGATTCTTCGCCTGCCTGCCGGCAGACAGGCTCCGCCCCGCCCAGTCCGAGAATGGGCGGGGCTCCGCTCAGAATGACAAATGGTGGAGGCCGAAGCGTCGAGCACCGCGAGAATGAGTTGGAACGGGGCTAGCGGCGGCGGGGCTTGTGGTCGAGCTGGTAGAGGCCGAGCTTGCGGCGGAGGGTGTTGCGGTGGATGCCGAGGGCGCGGGCGGCGCGGAGCTGGTGGCCGTGGTGGTGGTCGAGGGCGCGCTGGATGAAGCACTTTTCGAACTCGGCTAGGGCCTCATCGAGCAGGATGCCGCGGTCGACCATTTGATGAACCAGGGCCACTAGTTCGTCTTTCACCACTCACTCCTATTGCGGGGAGCCGCCTGCCAGCTAAAGCCCGAATGCGGGCAAGCCCGACTGCCCGAGTACGGGCAAGCGGGGCACGCAGGCTAGGCGAGGTCCCTCCCCGTCAATCGTCGGAAGGCTTCCCGATAGCGTTCGCGCGTGGCCTGGATGACGTCGGGCGGCAGGGCCGGCGCCGGCGGCCGCTTGTTCCAGCCGCTGCGCTCCAGGTAGTCGCGGACGAATTGTTTGTCGAAAGCCGGTTGCGGGCGGCCGGGCTGGTAGGAGTCGGCGGCCCAGAAGCGGGAGGAGTCCGGGGTGAGCACTTCGTCGATCAGGAGCACCTGGTCGTCGCGGCGGGCGGGCTGAGCGGCCGGTCGGCCGAACTCGAACTTGGTGTCGGCAATGATGAGGCCGCGGGCGCGGGCCCGCGCGGCCGCCTGCTGGTAAATCTGCAAAGTGAGGTCGCGCAACCGCTCGGCCAGGGAGCCGCCGATGCGCCGGGCCATGTCGTCGAAGCGGATGTTGAGGTCGTGGCCGGTGGTGGCTTTGGTGGCCGGGGTGAAGATCGGCTGCGGGAGGGCGTCGGACTCGCGCAAGCCGGCCGGGAGTCGAAGGCCGCAGATGGCGCCGGTCTGCTGGTAGTCCTTCCAGCCGGAGCCGGCCAGATAGCCGCGGGCCACGCACTCGATGGGGATCGGTTGGGTTTTCACCACCAGCATGGAGCGGCCCTGGAGCTGGCCGCGGTGGGGGCGGAACGGTTCCGGGTAGTCGTCGAGGTTGGCGGTGAGGAAGTGCGAGGGGACCAGGTCGGCCAGGGTCTGGAACCAGAAGGCGGAGAGCTGGTTGAGGACGCGGCCCTTGTCGGGGATTTCGGAGGCCAGGACGAAGTCGAAGGCGGAGATGCGGTCGGTGGCGACGATGAGGAGGC
>JALLOH010000717.1 GCA_027717655.1 Acidobacteriia bacterium AH_259_A11_L15 | reverse complement strand
GGCATTTTCCCGCCAGTTCAAGGAGCTTATTTCGTCCATGCGAGATAATGCCTGACCATAACACAATCATTAAGCAACTTATTACCCAAATGGGCCGTTCACTCATTAATGCCGCATTCACGATGATTACCAGGGCCAACCCTGTCAACGTCATCATAATGATAAAACGGTGAGAACCAGGATCAACATTAAATAATAAACCGGCCAGCATACTGATTAAAAACATCGCGCCCGCAGTGCTAAACACGATGATAATGGCATATACAGGAACTAAAC
>JALLOH010000716.1 GCA_027717655.1 Acidobacteriia bacterium AH_259_A11_L15 | reverse complement strand
GGCCCGCACAGCCACCTGGGTCAGCAGCGGGTGGCCTTCGAGCACCCGCAAGTTCTGTATGCTGCCGTCCTTGGCGATGATGGCTTCCAGCCGCACCGTTCCCTGAATGCGCGCCTGCTTGGCGATCGAGGGATAGACAGGCTTCACGTAGTGGACGCGCTTGGCTTCCTGCACGCCCGAGCTTACCCGGATGCGCTTCGGGGTCTGCTTGGGCGGCGGCGGAGCCAGAGAGGGCACGCCGCCCAGCACTCCGCCGAGCACCCCGCCGATCTGCCC
>JALLOH010000715.1 GCA_027717655.1 Acidobacteriia bacterium AH_259_A11_L15 | reverse complement strand
GTCCACCGCGCGGAAGTGCTCGATGGTGGCTTCTTTCTTCGAGTACAACATGGTCAGAGCGACTGCAAGAAAACTACGTAGGCGGAAGTCCAGAGCCCGGTGGGGATGGAGCCACGTGTCTCGGCGGTGAGAAGAATTTTGAACGTGTCGGTCTCCTGGCCGACCTGCTGGAGAAAGTCGCTGTCCCGCTGCCAGCGCGGCTCGATGAACGCCAGGATGCGCAGCACCTCGTAGATGACATCGCCCGCCGGCGCCACCGCCGTCTCCCACTCCGGGC
>JALLOH010000714.1 GCA_027717655.1 Acidobacteriia bacterium AH_259_A11_L15 | reverse complement strand
CGCCCACCTGGTTCATCTCCCAGGGGTCTTCCCGAAGCTGAATGCCCAGCGCCGCGGCCACGGCCTTGCCTTCGTTGATCAGGTCGTGCAGCAGGTGTCCCAAGTCAGAGAACTTGTTCTCCTCGGAGAACAAGGGGCAATGGGGCAATTCGGTGAGGGCGGCGACCCCGTTCACCGAAGAGTTGAAGATGAGCTTGGCCCACTGGGCGGGGCGGGCATCTTCCAGGGCTTCGGCTTGCAAACCACTTTCGACCAGCAGCGCGGCCCCTTCGAGCCC
>JALLOH010000713.1 GCA_027717655.1 Acidobacteriia bacterium AH_259_A11_L15 | reverse complement strand
GTCGATGTGGACCACGTGGGCGGCGTTCCGGAAGGCTTTGTCCACCTCGCCGTAGTCAAAGAGGCCGTGCCAGACCACGTTGGTGCCGGCGGACTCGTGGAGGATGGTCTTGTCGCGGAGGGCGTCCTCGGCGTCGAGGACGGGGTCGAGCCGCTCGTAGTCCACCTGGACCAGTTCAGCGGCGTCTTCCGCGACCATCCGGGACTCGGCCACCACGGCAGCCACCGGCTCGCCCTGGTAGCGCACCTTCTCGACGCCCATGGGATAGTCAATAATC
>JALLOH010000712.1 GCA_027717655.1 Acidobacteriia bacterium AH_259_A11_L15 | reverse complement strand
GACGCAGAGTTCGAAGGAGTCGGCGAGGCGGCGGAACAAGGGGGCCTCCTGGCGGTAGTCGAACTGGTCGAAGCAGGAGACGATGGCGTAGGACTCCTTGCCGGCCTTGACGTAGTCGAGGAGGATGTCCAGGCGCGGGAAGGCGCGGCGGCGGCGGGTAGCGGCGACCGCCTCGGGGAACATCCCGGTGAAGAAGAGAGTGTAGTCGCCGATGTGCTTGCGGACGGCGCGCTCGCGCTCGAAGGAGCCGTGGGGGCCGAGGGGGTCGGATGCAAGC
>JALLOH010000711.1 GCA_027717655.1 Acidobacteriia bacterium AH_259_A11_L15 | reverse complement strand
TCCTGTACGTGACCACGGGGCTGATTCTGGAGGCGCGGACGGAGGCGGAGCTGGCCGGGCTGCTGGCGCACGAGATGGCGCACGTCACCGCCCGGCACGCCACCAAGCAGGCCAGCAAACGGAGTCTGTTCCAGTGGATGACGCTTCCACTGATTATTGTTGGGGGGCCGGTGGGTTTCGGGATCCAGCAGGCGCTGGGGCTGGCGGTGCCGTTGACGTTCCTGAAGTTCAAGCGCAACGCGGAGCGGGAGGCCGATTTTCTGGGGCTGCAATATGCC
>JALLOH010000710.1 GCA_027717655.1 Acidobacteriia bacterium AH_259_A11_L15 | reverse complement strand
GGCCTGCCCGGCCCACGCGCAGGGTCCTCAGCGTCCGGGACCGGTCAGCGGGTACTCGCGAGCGATCTCCCAGACCCCGGCCGCCGTCTGCTCGAACTCGGTGAAGTGCTCCACGCGGAACTCGGCGGAGAGGTCCTGCAGCCCGCAGTAGGCCAGCTCCAGCATGTCGCCGGGCACGTCGTGCGCGACCGTCACGTGCGGGTGGTACGGGAAGGACAGCGAGCGGTCGAGGGGGCCCCGGCGGACGTCGTTGGCCAGGAGCTCGCAGTTGCCGATCC
>JALLOH010000709.1 GCA_027717655.1 Acidobacteriia bacterium AH_259_A11_L15 | reverse complement strand
GTGGAAGTCCCGCCCATGTCGAAGCTGATGGCCTGCTCGAAACCGGCGAGGCGGGCTACGGCCCGCGCGCTCACTACGCCGCCCGCCGGGCCGGAAAGCAGGGTGCGGACGGGCTGCTGGGCGGCGATGCGGGCGGAGATGGTGCCGCCGCTCGACTGCATCACTTGGACTTGCGGTTGGTGTCTCCCCCGCCTTCGCCCTCCGGGCTTCGGCGGGCCAGCCGCTCTTTCGACTTCGCGCAGGTAGCGGCCCATCAGGGGAACCAAATAGGCGTTGAC
>JALLOH010000708.1 GCA_027717655.1 Acidobacteriia bacterium AH_259_A11_L15 | reverse complement strand
AGGTAGGGCTCGCCGGAAGCCCGGGTCTGGCTGCTGTGCTCGCGGGCGGAGAACTCGTAGGCCCGTCGCAGCAGCTCCACGTCTTCGCCCGGCCGGTACTGCTCGACTTTCCGCAGCAGCTCGCCGAAGCGTGTGCTGGTCTGCGGGCTGGCGCCGAGGTGCCGCATAGCGTCCGGGCCCCGAGGAAGCGGGCCTCCCTGCCGCCCGCCGGTCCCAGGCAGGTCTGCCTGCGGTCGGCAAGCGGGACAGGTTCAATCAGAACCAACTTTCATTTTAGC
>JALLOH010000070.1 GCA_027717655.1 Acidobacteriia bacterium AH_259_A11_L15 | reverse complement strand
TGATCGTGATCACGCCGCGCATCCTGCGCCTGCCGGAGATCACGGCAGCGAACCTGCGCCCGCTGGCCATCGGCACGGATCAGCGCCTTTCCTTGCCGCGGCAACCCGCGCGGGAACCAACCCAACCGTCCGCGCCGCCGTTGCCGGAAGCTCCCCCGCCGCCAGCGCCGCCGCGGGAGACCACCCCCGAAATTCAGGGCCCGGCTCAACTACGCTTCCAACCCGCCCAGGCGCGCGTGGCAGCGGGCCAGCAGCTGGTGGTGGAGCTGGTAGCGGAGAACGCGCGCGACCTCTTCTCCGTGCCGTTCGTGCTGACCTTTGACCCCGCGGTGGTAAAGCTAGTAGAAGTCCACCACGGCGGCTTCCTGGGCGGGGAGCAGCCGGCGGCGCTGGTTCACCGGGTCGACGAGGAGCACGGGGTGGCCATCCTCTCCGTCAGCCGACCGCCCGGAGCCCAAGGCGTCAGCGGCACGGGGACCGTGGTGACGCTGGTGTTCCAGGGCCTGGCCGCCGGGCGCACGCCCCTGGCCATCCGGCAGGTTGCCGCCCGCGACTCCCAGCGACGCCCGCTGGAGCTGACCACGCTGGTCGGGGAAATCCTGGTGGAGTAACTGCAGGAAGCCGATGTTCCGTCGCCGTCCCCAGGCCGGGCTCACCTTGCTGGAGCTGATTGTGGCCAGCGCCATCCTGGTGCTGCTGGCCGGGATGGCCTTGCCGCTCGCCCAGGCGAAAATCAGGCGCGACAAGGAAATCCAGCTCCGGCGCGCCCTGCGAGAAATGCGCGAGGGCATCGACCGCTACAAGGACGCGGCCGACCGCGGCCTGATCGCTGTCGAGGCGGAAACCGAGGGCTACCCGCCCGATCTAGAGACGCTGGTCGAGGGTGTGGCCCTGGCGGGCGCGCCCGGGCGACGCGTGCGCTTCCTGCGCCGCATCCCGGTGGACCCCCATGACCAATGCCACCAACTGGCGGTTGCGCTCCGTGCAGCAGCCCCCCCGACGCCTACGCCTGGGACGGCAAGAACGTCTTCGACGTCTCCAGCCGCAGTTACGGGACCGCTTTGGACGGCACGCGCTACGCCGACTGGTGAGTTGCGAGGAGACGCGGGCGAATTGACATGCGGTGGACTCAGCGACAGCACGGGCGCTTCTTGAGGGGACAAACCGAGGGATTTACCCTCATCGAAATTCTCATTGTGCTCACCATCATCAGCGTGCTGGTGTCGCTGGCGGTTCCCAGTTACCGGAGGTCGATCCTGCAGGCGCGGGAGGCGGTGCTCAAGGAAAACCTCTACGTGCTGCGCTCCACCATCGAGCAGTTCACCCTGGACAAGCAGCGGCCCCCGGGCGCGCTCGACGAGCTGGTCAGCGAGGGCTACCTGCGCCACCTGCCGGCGGACATCACCGGCTCCACTTCCACCTGGCAGCCGGTCTACGGCGACCTGATGATTTCCCCGGAGCAGACCTCGGGCGGCATGATCGACGTCCACTCCGGCTCCAACCTCGTCTCCACCCAAGGCACCCCTTACAGTAGCTGGTGAGCTACGCCGGCGCCCCGGGCCGCAGAGACTCCCTTTGCCTCAGACGAAACCAGAGCCCTGCGCGGCCTTTCACCGGGGTTGTCGAATCCAAGAAACTCTTGTAAGATGAGCCTGCGGGGTGGTGGAGTCTGGTACCACGTTGGGCTCATAACCCAAAGGCCGCGGGTTCAAATCCCGCCCCCGCAACCATCCCAAACCCGCTAGGCTTCCCGCGGTAGTCACCCTCGCCCGGATCGGCACCGTCGGCAGGATGGTTCTTCTCGGCCCCCCGGCACCACTAGATTCTAGGCCGGGTGATTTTCCCTCCGGCACCTCGTTGACTTGCCTGGGGGCGCGGCCTAAGAAGACCGCCCATGCGGGCTTCCATTCTCATGACTGGAAAATCCATGGGGAGAGTAAAATAGTTAACCGAGATGTCCGACTAGGATAGCGGTAAGAGGAGGAATGCCGAGTGCCCAATCGCTCTTCCCGACAACACGCCGGCCCCGGACCGTCAACCAACGAACCCCCGGTTCCAGAGCCCTCCTACGCTGAACGCGCACGCACCTTGGTGCACCTCGGTCGCCTTGGCAGCCTGTCAACTCTCTCCCAGAAACGCCCGGGCTGGCCGTTCGGCTCGGTGATGCCTTACGGGTTGGATCAACGCGGCCGGCCTTCCCTTCTCATTAGCACCATGGCCATGCACACCCAGAATATTCTGGGTGACTCCCGCGCCAGTCTGCTGGTAACCCAGCCCGACGCGAGCGGGGATCCGTTGGGCGCCGCCCGGGTCACGCTTATGGGAAAGACTTCAAGGGTTGCGGAAGAAGAGGTGCAACAGGTACGGGACCTCTATCTGGCCCGGTACGAGAACGCCAAGTATTGGGTGGACTTCAACGACTTCGCCTTCTACCGAATGGAGGTCGTCGATGTCTACTACGTGGGTGGTTTCGGCGTGATGGGTTGGGTGGCGGCGGATGAATACGCCCAAGCGGAAGCCGATCCCCTGGCCGACACCGCATCTGAAATCATCCAGCACATGAATGCTGACCACGCTGATGCCTTGGTTCTTCTGGCGCGCGGCTTTGCCGGGGTAGAAGCGGAGGAAGCTACGATGACATCCGTCGATCGCCTCGGCTTTCACTTGCGGTTGAAAACGGCAGACCGCGTGCACGGCGCCCGGGTCCCGTTCAACCGTGAAGTGAGAACCACACAGGAAACGAGAACGGTTTTGGTTGAAATGGTACAGCAGGCGCGGCAACGGGCTTGACGCCATCCCGCCTATCCTCGCCGGGTAGAACTGATTACGTCCTCGCTCTGACCCCCGCTTCCAATTCCTCCTGCGCCGCATGAACTTCCCGGAGTAGCCGCTCGCGCTAGCTCGTCGCAAATGCATCATCCGTGCATACACGAACAAAGAGGCATAAAGTAGAGAGGACAATGGCATTTCTGGTTCTCAAGAGTTATGACGGTGGCAAGCGGTGGGAGCGGGCGCGGGAGTACAAGGACTTTGCCTCGGCGGCCCGCGCGGCCCTGGCCCTTGGAGCTCAGCACCCCGCCATCCGCTATCGAGTGGACGTGGAGACGGTGCGGCTGCGCCGGGCCGTACGCAAGGCGGTGCGGTCGAAACGCCGCCAGCGGTAGCCATTAGCCTAAACATCCCCGAGTCGTCGCGTTGACTTGGGTGGGGGTGCGGAATAGGATGGCGGCCGTTCACATCCGCGCCGAGATCTGTGCGGGAGGGAGAGAAATTACACTTAATTCGTTAGGCCGTGCAAGTTGTTCGCTTGGCTCTGGAGGAACAGAGCATGGACCTCTCGCAGCCCGACGCTAGCCCCCGCAAGCACAAGAAGAAGAGGAAGAAGAGCCCGCTACTCTGGGTTGTCGGCGGTGTCGCTCTCGTAGCTGTTCTTCTAGGCTTGGTTCGTTACGAAGAAGACAGGGAATACAGGGCGAACTCGACGAAAGATTGGTTGAAGACCAAAGGAAGAATCATCAAGTCGTCGTACCAACACCAGCTTGGGGTAGGAGAGCTAGCCGACATGTATATTCCCGACGTAACCTACGAATATTACGTCGGCGGCAATGTCTATCTGTCTCGCGGACCGAGTGGCCGTGGTGGCCGCGTTTACTTGTATGAGACCACCTTTTCTTCTAGACAGGAAGTGAAGGAATTCTTGAAGCAGTTTCCTCCAGGCAAGATCCTTGTCGTGTATTATTCTCCGGAAGCTCCTTGGGAGTCCGTGCTCATTCCGGGGATGCCTCCGAGTAAGAGATGGAGGTATTGGCTCAGACACACTCTGGTTGGCCTAGCTGCAGCTATTATTGTGATCGGTATTTATTTCGCGTTTTTCGGCATCTTGCGCTTCTGGGGGGTGAGGGTTCGACCTTAGGAATAGCGCCTCCCTGCACCGACATCCTAGCCTTAATTCCCTCTCTATTGCCCTTCTAGCAAACGTAAGAGTCTCCCAAATCCTCCAGGTCTTACCACCTGACTGTCCTCATAGGCGACTTTGTGGTTGCCATCTTGTTTCTCCCTCTCTTGGGACATACCAGGAGCCGGAAACAGAAAGACCGTCCGGATCAGGGACGGTCAGCTGTTCCAGGGAGACTTGGATTCGGAGTATTCACTCCGCGCATCGAGCCAGTAAGTTCGCGTGGTCGGAATTGTAGGACCGAAACTGTGGGTGGTCCCAACTTCACCCCGAGTGCGCTCCGATCAGCTCTTCCAATCCCTCCTCCGCCGCCCGCCTGCGGACGGGCAGGCATGAACTTGCGAGAGTAGGGCCTTCGCGTTGACTTGCCTGCCCCAGGGCCTCATAGCCGTGGTGGTTTTGCTCCTGCAACCGGAGGTAGTCGTGCTGGTGGTTGTGATGGATGATGATGGTTTCTTCCGGGCCTTCTCTGTTCTCACCGAAAAACTACTTCCCGCATATATACAAGTGTGGCAAGATGCGCGCTTCGTGCGTTAGCCTGCGCAGGGGGGTTGGAGGGGGCGACTGTGGTCGCGGATAAGACGATGAGGGCAGTGGCTCCTAGGCGACGGCGAGGAAGCAGATGTCGGGCTGGCTGATCTTCCTGGTTGTTGTCGCGGTCCTCTGCATCGGAGGCTACCTGCTCGAGTACGCCGAAAGGCGAGGCAAAGCCACAATAGTGCGACGTACCAGGAGTTTTCTTGATCGCAACCCGAGCCCAAGAAAGATCGCAAAGAGGTATTTCGACGTGCGAAAAGATTATGGCGAGGCCGGCAAAGAAGCCATGAGCCTCATATTGAATTCTGATGCCCCAAACGCTGTGGAGGCACAACGCATTATTCTAGAACAGCTAGAAGGGGAAGAGGCTAGACAGAGCTGGTTAGATACACAGTACGGAATCCTACGATTCCCGTTGGTGGGATGGGGAATTGGATCCCATAGAGTTCCACTGCTTTGCTGTAGGTGTGGGCGAAAATTCGCGGAAAACCGGTATTCTGAAAGAAAGATTTCGCAGACATTCAGCTTGCCTGGAAGTGCATCTCCTACAACACTTTCGATCCGATTTCCCGTCTGTCTCAACCAAAGCTGCAAGTCAGATCCCCACTCCGGCTTTATCAGGCCGGAGCCCGACATGTACTGGACTCAAGTAGGTGGTACTGACACCATCGAAATCTCGATGGTGCACTTGCAGTTCGTTCGCGCATTCAACCAAATGAACCACTGAGACCTTCCGCTTCTGACCCCAGCGAACAGTCCCTGCACGACTAATCGCATTCGAAATTGTCTTCGCCTAGGGGCCGCCATTTCGGAAGACAATAGCTAGACTGCTAGCCCCTGCGCGTTGACTTGCCTGCGGGCGCAGCCCACAATGCGTTCCCGGAGACTGAGTGAATGAAAGGCACAACCTTTTTCGTGCTGATCGTTGCCTTGGCCGCTGCTCCCGTAACGCCTCAGAGGTTGGGCGCCGATCTCGTTCTGACTAACGGCCGCATCTACTCTGTGGATTCCCATCTGGGGTGGGTGGAAGCACTCGCCATTACACAGGATAAGATCGTTGCAGTTGGCACCTCTAAAGAAATCAGGCACTGGATTGGCCCGAACACAGAAGTAATTGACCTCCAAGGCAGATTTGTTATGCCTGGTTTCAACGACGCACATGTTCATCTGGCCCTGGCGTCTAGGCAGTTGCTGAACGTGAACCTGGAAGGAACACGCTCCATCGCAGAATTACAGCAACGTATCCGGGAGAACTTGAAGGATTTCGAGCCGGGCGAATGGATTATCGGTGGTGGTTGGGACCATTCCCTGTTGGAGGAGAAACGAATCCCGACCAGAGCGGAGTTAGATGCGGTATCCACAGAGCATCCTCTTTTCCTGCATCGAGTCGATTGGCACTCGGCGGTGGCTAACTCGTTCGCGCTTCAATTGGCCGGGATCACTAGAGAGACGCCCGATCCCCCAGGGGGAGAAATTGTTCGGGACGCTGAGGGTGAACCCACCGGCTGGCTGAAAGACAGGGCTTTGGATTTGGTCACACAAATAATTCCCCCCTTGACCTTGGAGCGACGCAAGCGGGGGACTTTGCTCGTGCTGGAGCAGGCCGCTCGCTACGGTGTTACCACGATGCAGGACGATTCCATTCGGTTCGACGGTTGGGACAGTTATCGGGCGCTGCGCGAGCTCAAAGAGGACGGCAAGCTGACTGCACGCATCACCATGATGTTGCCGTTTGAAGCTCCGCTCGATCGCCTGAGGGAAATGCAGAAAGAAGGGGGAACGGATGACCCCTGGCTCAAAACCGGCCCTCTCAAAGCTGAAGTCGACGGGAGTGGGGGCTCGCTTTCTGCGGCCATGTTCGAACCCTTTGCCAACGACCCAGAAAACGACGGCTACATGAAAATCGAGCCGGAACGTCTAAGAACGATGGTTCTGGAGCGTGACGCCGCCGGATTGCAGATGGCATTGCACGCCATTGGCGACCGTGCCAACCGAATCGTACTGGATGCCTACGAAGCGGCCAGCAAGAAGAACAAGAGGCGTAAGCGCCGCCACAGGATCGAGCATGTGCAATATCTGCACCGAGATGATCGCGACCGCTTTCGGGAGTTGGGCGTGATCGCTTCCATGCAGCCGTGCCATTTGCTGGCGGAAATTCGCTGGACTTCTACCATCCTGGGGCCGGAGCGCGAGTACGAGGCTTATGCGCTCAACTCTCTCCTCAACTCCGGGGCCGTGATTGCGCTCGGAACCGATTATCCAGTTGAGGGCCTGAACCCTTTGCGCGGCATCTACGCGGCTGTAGCGAGGCAGTTTGAAGAAGGCGGCCCTCAGGGAGGTTGGGCGCCGGAAGAGAAAATCAGCGTCGAAGATGCGATTCAAGCTTACACCTTGGGGTCAGCCTTTGCGGAGTTTGAAGACCACCGGAAAGGGACGCTAGCGCCAGGTAAATTAGCTGATTTGATTGTTCTTTCCCGGGACCTCACTCGAGTCCCACCTCAGGAAATCCTTCGCACGGAGGTTGTTCTGACGGTGGTCGGCGGAAAAATCGTGTACGAAAAAGAGTACCTACTCGTCCTTCTCTCTGCTGCGCCAACCAGGCCGCCCGTAGCCTCTTGCTTCTAGCGCGTTGACTTGCCTGCGGGGCGCGGCCTAAGATGGCGAGCTACGCAGGGGGCCCTTCGTTCCCTTGTTCGGCCAGACCATCGCGCACTACAAACTCACCGACAAACTGGGTGCGGGATTTGAACCCGCGACCTTTGGGTTAAGAGGCCCTCCTGCGCCGCATGAACTTCCCGGAGCAGCATCCTCAGCCCACCGTGCCAAAACCCTGTCTTTTTGGCCCATGCAATGTCCTCCCTCGATCTCCAGCAAAAATAAGTGATTATCGAACCTTTTGTGGAAACCTTTTTGGCAAAGCCCCGTTTTCACCTGGAGGTCCGGAAGTGGGTGTTTCGGATACCTATAGTTTACTAGTTAACGGGTGTCGGGTAGGGATAGAATAGGGACTTGCCTGGTCTCGGTCCCTTACTGTTCTAGCAGATCCTACTGTCGGTATTGCCGTTTGACCGTGGACTCGCACGGGGTCAACCGGAATACAGGATCATACAAAGGATTCAGCCACTCGTATTGGAGCGCCGGGAGGTATTCCTGGCGGCCCTTTACCATTATTCACTGTCCCTTCGGCACCTTGGTTTCTAACTCGTTTATCTTCGAACCGCAGTGAACTAGCTAGACAGTAGCTGGCAAAACAGCTTCATTCGTGGTCCGTTTCCGAGAGCTGGAAAACCCCGGTTTCCAGCACTTCCTTGAGTTTTGGATCTAACTCGCTCAGGGCCGGTTGCAGGGCGGTGGAGGCAGGTTGGGAGACGTTGGCACTACGGGCGCGAGCAATTTCGTATAGGCGAGCCAACGCAGCACCGTCTTCGGTGCGCGTCGTAAGCCGAGGGGCCTTTCCCAGGACAAAGAGACCCATATAATCCCGAGTCCGGGCCAACCACCATCCCGCTAGCTCCGCCTGAGTGGTCTTTTCGTGGCTGCGGACGTTGTAGGCATACACGTCGGCGCGGGTGATGGCAATAATGGGTAACTGACCCCTTCCTGCCGCGCCCTCCAGAACGATGGTCGGGTTGCCCTCGCGCCTTGCGAGAGTAAAGCGAAGGTTTGGATTGGCGCGGAGATTCTCTGCTGCTTGGTCCAGGGCTTCCATTGCTGCCTGCGCGCGGCCAACGGTGGAGGCATAGGGACTCTTGTCGCGGATGATGTACAGGGGAAGTCCCCCAACGCGCACCACCACGTGGGGATGTTTTGCTGGATCGCCCTCGTTGGGCCGCTGTACGATTTCGTAATCGAAGGTAGGAGAGGAGACCTCCGAAACCTCGCTCGCTCCCGGTGCCGCCGTAGTTGGCGAGGGGGGGGGCCGAGCTCCCCCGCCACAGCCAAACCCCCAGCAGGCCCACCAAGGCTACTATCCCCAGGAAGATTCCCACTCGAAGCAGGGACAGTTGCGGTTCCTCGGGTTCGGGCAGCGGCTCGTATTCCACAACCGGGGAAGAAGCCGCCGATGGTTCAGGGGCCGACGGGGCCGCTGGGACGGATTCGGGTTTGCCCACGGCAGCGCCAGGAGGTTCGCTCAGCGCGGAGGCGACCTCTGTCGCCGAATCGAATCGTCGGCCAACTTCAACCCCGAGCAAGCCCAGGGCAAGTTCGGCCAGCGGGTGGGGGGCCTCAGCCCGCTGCAACGCCGCCCTCAACTCTCCGCCCGCGCGCACTGCGCGGCCGTTCCCGCCGGCGATCGTAAAGGCTTCCTCTCCCGTGAGCATCTGAAACAGGAGCGCCCCTAGGGATACCAAATCGAGGCTCGTCTGCGGACGCCGGTCAGCTTCCGGCCTATCGGCTGGGCCGGTCAAGCCGTAGCCGGACACTTTAACGATGAGGTCAGGAAAGCTGCCGGCTAGGAGCACATTGGCCGGGACTAGGCGGCCATGCCCGAGGCCGCGGCCGTGAGCTTCACCCAGCGATTCTGCGATCTGGCGGAGCAGCGAGGCGCACACCCGCGCGGGCAACCGAGGCCGTTTCTGCAGCAAACTGTCCAGGGAGTCACCCTCGACCAGCTCCTCGACCAGAAAGTAGCCGGCCCCCTTCCGCATAGTCGAAGTCGTACAGGCGGACAGTGTGGGGCGAGCGCAATCCCAAGGCAAACCTTACCCCGGCCTTCACTTGCTGCAGTTGACTCTCCTCTCGAGTCAACTCTGAGTCTAAAACTTTGACCACACAAGCCTGGTCGGCAATGCGGTGGTGCGCGCGGTAAACCATTCCGTGAGGCCCCCGACCAAGTCGCTGGAGAATCTCATACTTGCTCCTTAGCAACGTACCTACTAGTGGGTCGGGGGGCGTTGCTTGCAAGGGAGTGGCATCGTTGGGACAGTATTGAAAGCTATCTTCCCACTCGTGCCCGCAGTGCCCACAGCACTTCATCGGCAATCCCCCCTCTTCCCATTCTCGCTCCCCCTGCATTGCGAAAGCAATGGTTTCGACCCAGTTTCCGAGAAGCCGACTCCCTAGGCAATGGCAGTGAACGGCCCGTCGATACTACGGCGTTAGGGAGGATTTATCCGGCACTGCTGATGACAAGGCGATATCTCGCCAACACACCAGGAGGGGAAATAGCTCGGAGAGCCGCCATGCTATTGACTCGCAGGTTGAGCGGGAGCATGATCCCCT
>JALLOH010000707.1 GCA_027717655.1 Acidobacteriia bacterium AH_259_A11_L15 | reverse complement strand
ATCTATTACCTCTTGAATGCGTTGGAGGCGTCCGGAAGGCGTGCTGATGCCGGGAGTGGTTTGGGCTACTAGTTCCGCGGGGACCCGACTTTTCGCGTGTAGCTTTCGCTCCGCGCGGCGAGTGCGAATGGTTGTGATTGCTTGTTGCAACCGGAGCATTTCCTCGACTTTCTCGCCGACGCGCGCCGGGTCGCCTTGCGGATATTCGGCCAGCGAGAGCGAGCGGTCCGGGTCGAAGGTGGCGTGCCAGAGCTCTTCGGTGAGGAAGGGCATAAAGG
>JALLOH010000706.1 GCA_027717655.1 Acidobacteriia bacterium AH_259_A11_L15 | reverse complement strand
CGCCCTCGGCCGGGCGCATCACGGTTTTCCACATGCCCGGCGGCACGGGCGTCCGCGTGGACACCGCCACCTATGCGGAAGCGGTCATTCCGCCCTACTACGATTCGCTGATCGCCAAGCTCATCACCCACGGCCGGGGCCGGCCGGAGGCCCTGGCCCGCCTGACGCGCGCTCTGGAGATGTTCGTCATCGAAGGGATCCATACTTCCATCCCCCTCTATCGGCGCATCCTGGCCGACCCCGACTTCCTCGCTGGCCGCTACGACACCCACTTCATGG
>JALLOH010000705.1 GCA_027717655.1 Acidobacteriia bacterium AH_259_A11_L15 | reverse complement strand
GGTCAACTGTCCCGAAAGTTCGGGATACGTCCCCGGAAAAAATTCGTTCTTCGCGCTTCGTTCTTCGGGCTGGTGGGCGATGTCCGATTCGAACGGACGACCTTCCCGGTGTAAGCGGGATGCTCTACCGCTGAGCTAACCGCCCACCGCTCTCTGATTCTAGCACAGGGCGGGCGAACGGCAACCCCACCCCTAGTTGCGTAGTGTCCTAGTTAGAGGCGCAGCCCCCCAAGCAGGTGCCTGGGGGCTCAGGGCGCGCAAATCTTTCTCCCCGAGCCG
>JALLOH010000704.1 GCA_027717655.1 Acidobacteriia bacterium AH_259_A11_L15 | reverse complement strand
ATCGTCGAGTGGGGGGAGAAAGCCGGCGTCCCCACCCCCCCTGAACAAGGCCCTGTGGGCGCTGGTGAAAGGGCTGGAGCATTCTTGGAGGAACCCGTAGGCGAGCGCGAATCATGAGCGTCCCCTTCCGCATCGGCGTTCTGCAATTGAGCATGGAGCCGGTAGAAGAAACCGTGCGCATGGCCCAAGCCTGCGAGCAGGCGGGCTTCGATACTTTCTGGCTGGCCGAAGCGTACCCCTGGTGGCGCAAGCACTCGATGGAGGCGCGATCCTCCACAT
>JALLOH010000703.1 GCA_027717655.1 Acidobacteriia bacterium AH_259_A11_L15 | reverse complement strand
CGTGGTGGTGGTCCGCCGCCGGGGAGCCGAACTTCTGACACCGCTGTCCCGGGAGTTGCTCTGCCTGTGAAGCGCAAGGCGCCCAAAAAGGCAAAGTCGCGGGGCAAGGCCCGCTCCGCCACCAACGCCCACATCCCCTTCGAGCAGGTGCACGCCCTGATCGACATGCTCGAAGAGCGTGGTTTGGAGGAGTTTGAACTGGAGCGCGCCGGGTTGCGCATTCGCGTCAAGCGCCGCGGGGCTGGCCCGGGCTCCGGGGTTCTCCAGGCCTCTCCGGGTT
>JALLOH010000702.1 GCA_027717655.1 Acidobacteriia bacterium AH_259_A11_L15 | reverse complement strand
AGGAAACGGTTGCTGCCGGCGTAAAGATTCCCCTCCAGTTGCCCCAGCCGGTGGAGCTCCTGGAACAGGTAGGTGTTGGTCAGGAAGTTGTAGTAGATCAGATTGTCGGGATCGCCCTCGATGGCCTTCTGAAAGTCTTCGATCGCCTCTTCGTATTCCAGGTTGTAGAAGTGGTCCAGGCCCGCCCGGGCGTAGACTCCCGGGTCGATGGTCTGGGCCGTGGCGGGCAGTCCCTGCAAGCACACCCACCCGGCCAGCACCACACCGAGTCCCCGTGCGG
>JALLOH010000701.1 GCA_027717655.1 Acidobacteriia bacterium AH_259_A11_L15 | reverse complement strand
CTGGAGTTGGCCCCGCTTCCATTCATATCCGAGGAGGCAAGATCGTCGCCCTGCGCGGGTATGAGGAGGTACGGCCCGGACTTCAGCTTTGGGACGCGAAGGAATCCGTGGTTCTGCCGGGACTGGTCGACACCCGCGTCCACCCAACATCGCCCTTCCGCCGCTTTGAGTTTCGCCTCCAGCGCCGCCTTGGTAGTGGTTACCGGGATGCTGTTCAGGGGCATCTCCACAATTGTGGTTATGCCCCCGGCCGCCGCCGCTTGAGTAGCCGTCCTAAACCC
>JALLOH010000700.1 GCA_027717655.1 Acidobacteriia bacterium AH_259_A11_L15 | reverse complement strand
CTCCAGTAGTTTGCAAATGACTTCGTAATCCTCAGGAGTGTCCAGCGTCAGTCGCCAGCGATGGGAGTGATGCTCGTCCACCGGCACGCTGGTCGTGCGGAACTGATCGCGATGGTTGACAACATAGGCGGTTAAGTACTCCGTCCCGCCACTATCTCGCGCAACTGTCCAAAGGTCCCGCAAGAGCTCTACGTCAAATACTTCAACTTCGGTCCCACTGGGCAGGGCTTTCAGATCCGAGTACTCAGCATTAACCCGCAAGTGATGGCAAAGAGCGCGAT
>JALLOH010000699.1 GCA_027717655.1 Acidobacteriia bacterium AH_259_A11_L15 | reverse complement strand
GCTCCCCCAGCAGGGGCAAGGTTTCGCCGTTCAAGGTAAGTATGACGGCGCTGGCGTTTCCGGTAATTAACTCGATGCGGCGGTTTCCGCGGAAGCTGCGACTTTCCCCCGCCTCCATCAAGCCCTCGTAGCGGAGTTGGCCGTCCACGGTCACGCTTACCCAGGCGTCCTCGACGGGCACATCCACCTGCAAGAGCAGCTCCTCGGCCGCAATGAAGGACTGGGAGGTGGAGGGAGCGGGGAGGGCGGCCTGACTGGCGCTCCGTTCCGCGGGGGGGCTC
>JALLOH010000006.1 GCA_027717655.1 Acidobacteriia bacterium AH_259_A11_L15 | reverse complement strand
TGTTCAACGCCGGATCGTCCGGGGCTTCAAGGAAGGCTACGACCTTGGGTCCATAGACGTGCACCACCCGATGTTTCCGTACCCCCACCACATCCCGGGTGGTCCCCACCCGCAAGAGATGGCGGAGATGGCGATTGCTTGCGTGTGTTCCCCCCTCATCAATAAGCAGGGTGGGGGTGAGACGGGTGCAGGCTTCATAAAAAGCTGCCCAGCTAATGTCCGCCGTCAACAACGATCGCCGACAGAGCAAGCTCAAGACTTTCAATAACGTAGTCTTGCCCGACTGCGGCATCCCCACCAGTGAGACATAGGGCGCGACAGGAAGCCGATCCACCAACCAAGTGCTGAGGACAAAGCTGGATAGTACCGCCACGAAGCTCAAATCGAGCACGACACACCGACTGATCAGATCATCGAGTTCCGCAAGGAGTTCCGGTGTAGAGGGATAGGGTTGGACGCCACGGGGCAGGCGGATGCGCCGGAGAACCTCAGAGCGTGAAGAAATCGGGACGAGCAAACGCGCGCCATCCCGAACCTTATCCGCGTAGGTTGCTCGCCCGTCCTTCCACATCAGCAGCCGCCTGCGGCCCGGCTCGGCCGGGCCTTCTACCAACTCGGCCAAAGAGCCGTCTTCGAGGACGGCGAAGTCGATCTCCTGACGCCGCACCCTGACGCCGGCCGCCCGAAGCTGCTGCGGTTGCTCTCCTACCGTCATTTTGGGCTTCTCGGTGGCAGTCTCCCTAGCTATGCTGGGGGTTGCCGGCTGCATAGCCGCTCCAGAGGCGGGCCTACTGATGTGGTGCGGAGTCGACAGGCTGGGCAAGCCACCACCGCCGCGGGGGCCCACCGCTGGGCCCTCCACTTGCTGATGGGCGGGAGGCATCCACTCCGAGGTGTCGCCGAGGAGGCCTGGCCCCACGCTCGCCCCTTGCGCTGGCTCCGTTTGCACCGCAAGGCTCCGCCTCACATCGCCCGTAGGCCCCACCGGAGAGGCACGAAATGAATATTCTCGGGAGAGGGGTTGCCCCGCCGCCCGCCGCTCACCCCGATCCTCCTGTCGTGCCGGAGGGGGACGCCTGGAATCGCCCGAGCCTCCGGCTGCGCCGATCTGCTGAACCTCTTTTTGCTCTAGATTGCTTGAATCGGTCGACCCAAGCCGTTGCCCAGGACGCGTCTCCGCTCGCTGCTTCATGTCCGTCATTTTTTCCTCCAAAGGCTAGATGGCACTCGATACCTCCGCCGACGTTTACCTAGGATTCTTGCCATCACAGCACAGGAAATTCGAGAACACCTCTCCACAGTAGGGTCGGGGGATTGTCCATAATTAATTGATAATGAAGGGGTTACAAGACTTTCTGGTGAATGGTCCCAGGAAAGGCAGGGGACAAACCTGGGGCGACCTGCTCAAGGAAACGACGCACGAGTGAGCGTCCGTATGCCGGATCGGCGGCGTCGTACCCTCGCACAAAAGAGTCCGCGAGGCGGTAGGCTTCCTCCGCCGGTTGCTTTACCACATAGATCAGGTAGCCAACCAGGTTGAAATAGACTAGATGCGAATCGATGCTGCGGTAGCGATCGCGGCGCAGCCGCGGGCGTTCTCGAAGAATTTTGCGCACGGGTGTACCCCCCGTGCCAGCGTAGAACATGCAACGGATGGTCTCGGTTCCCTTGTTGAGCCAGGGTTTGGTCTTAATTTGATCCAACGCGCACCGGAGCTGATCGTGTTTGCAGCCTCGGGGACTCCAGTCTTTGGCGACGGCCTTGAACCCCCGCCTCAGCATTTGGTTGACGGCTTGGCGCGCCGCCTGAGAAAACAACGCCTGGCGCTGGCTGGCCAAGCGGAACATGGTGCGCCTGAAAGCTGTAAATCTCACGACCCTTTGCTCCCGGGCGCACCGCTGCTCAAAATAGCGGCAGGAGCGGGCGACCCAGTTGTACAGGCGCCGCGTCCCCTCGTAGACGAGACGCTGCGCTGCCCGATCCCTCTCCAATTCCGCCCGGAAGTCCCGGCAATAGGCTCCGCTCGAGACCATGAAGGCCAAGCGGTCAAGACCGGCCTCGCTCAAGCTCAACTCTTCCTCGTCCGCCCATTTCTTGACCCTCAGCTGGGCAGCGGCCAATTCCCCATCCCCTTGTGCCGTCGCCTGGCGAACCAAGTGATCCAGATAGGAGAGCTTGCCACCGATCTTGTTGCGGGGAGTCCGAAGAAAATTGCCCCACCACATAACCCACCAGCTGGCGTAGGCATTGTCGGTCTTCCCTCGAGCCATCTGCAGCGCCTCTGTCAAACGAAAAGGAGGCAACCTGTGCCGGGAGGCCCCTTCGAGAACTCGTCAACCCGTGCAACCTGGTTGCACAGGTTGTTGCCTCCCTACTAGGCTTTCGCTTTCCTTTCGCTATACTATCGGAACTGAATTCCCGTGTCAAGAGAGCTACGGGCAAGCAAGAAGCTCCCTTCAGTCTTGCTGCGGAGCAAAGCGAGAACCATGGTACTGGCAGTAGCGACGCAACTAGGGACCGCCAAGTACAAAGCCGAGGGTGGTTAGCAAGGAGCCACTGGTACATCCTTCGCTAGAACCCCTCAGGCTCCCCGAGAATTCACAGAATAGCTTAATCCGGTAGAGTTATCTAGGCGGATCCTGTGTCTGCCTTATCAATCTAGGTGGGTTCTTCTCAGCATGGGTAGACTGGATTTGCCTAATGCGGGACTGGATTTCCTTGGCCTCTGCCTCCTCTCCCCTATCGTATTTTAACGCCGCATAACCCTGTAGCATTTCGGCAACGCTCGGATGTTCCGGACCTAAGGTCGTTTCCAAGATAGCTATGGCTCGGCGATAGAAACTCTCTGCCGTGGGCAATTGGCCCTGGTTATGATGTAGCCGAGCCAAGTTGTAGAGGGTGGCCGCTATTTCTGGATGTTCGAAACCCACGACCTGCCGCCAGATATCCAAGGCGTGACAAAGGAGTAGCTTCGCCCTTTCGTACTCACCCTGGCCCTGATAAAGGACGGCCAGGTTGGTCAAAATCCTTGCTGTTATTGGATGAGTAGTCTGGCCGTTTTTGCTCTGAATGCTGAGGGCCCGTGTGTAGCAGCGTTGGGCCTGTGCGGGGAAGGCGCGTTTTGCGTATATGGTCCCCAAGTTGTTCAGTACGGAAGCCAGTTGAGGGTGGTTCGGCTCAAGTAATTGCTCCCAGATCGCCAAAGCTTTCTTGGTATAAGACTCCGCCGCTTCGTAATTACCCAGGTCAAAATACAGTTGCGCGAGATTGTTGAGGATAGCTGCTGTGTTCGAATTCGGCTGTTCAGTTGCCCTCTGGTAGATTCGCAGGGCCCTCAGATAGAGGGGTTCAGCCCTTGCGTACCATCCCTGAGTGCGATAAAGTTCAGCTAGGTTATTCAACGTCTGCGCGACGTCAACGTGGTTCGCCCCCAGCATTTCTTGTCGGATGTTCAGCGACCGTTGATGCAGCTGTTCGGCCTTGGCGTATTCGCCCCGCCTGTAATACAAACCAGCCAGATTGTTCAGCCCCGTTGCGTAGTGTGGATGTTCTGTGCCCAACGCGTTTTTCCAAATCTCCAGTGCTCGCTGGTGGTACGATTCGGCCTCCTCGTATCTACCCTGGGCTTGGCGAAGCTCAGCAAGATTGTTGAGGACTGCAGCAAGATATGGTTGTTCTGAGTCCCGCCGCATGAGTTCCTCAAGGGCGGATAGATAAAATTTTTCCGCCTCAGCATAACGGCCTTGTTGATATGCCTTGATACCCAGTTGGTTTTTCTCTCTCCAAACCTCCTCTTGCGCAGAGGCGATGCCGACAGCGAGTGAGAAACATAGTGCTAGTGCTGGGGCAAGGAATGCGGTTTTCCTCATTATGCCACCGTTCCCTGCAATCCTGAGACCCTTTGCGGCGGGCGAATGGTAGTTTTTTCCTATCGTTTGCCGCCACTTGTCTTAGATACCATTCCCGATTTGGGCAATAATTGACCGGTGCTATTGACAGCGGGAAAGATTGTTTCTAAGATGTCCGCAATTATGGTGGTTAGGAGATGGAGGCCAAGGTGACAAGAGCCATAGTCCGCGCATTGATTGGTTCTATTGTGGGCATTTTGTTGGGATCCTTTTTGTGCATATCCGTAAAGGCCCAGGACATCGTAGGAAACCTCGTCATAGCTTCACGTACCACTATCGACGGCGTCCCGGCTATTAACGGGACCACGGTTATCAGCGGATCAACTTTGTCAACAGCGGAAGAAGGTTTCTCTCACTTGACGACGCTTGCCGGAGACCGCATCAATCTTGGCCCTGAAACCAAAGTAAAGGTGGATCGCGAAAAAGGAACGTTTCGCTTGAATCTTTTGAATGGTCGTGTTGCGGTAAGGGGCTTGACCGCTGAGGTTCGGTGGCGCGGGATCAGGCTTTCATGTTCATCTCAAGAGGCCGCGGTGTGGGAGGTTGCGATCGTCGAGGAAAACAAGGTGGAGATAGCGGTTGTACGAGGGGAAGTAAGCGCTAAGGGAAAAAACCAAACTGTAATCATTCCTGCCGGGCAGCGCGTGTTGGTGAACCTGGAGTCGGAAAACATATTCCGAAAGTTGCTCGGGTGGCCTGCCCGAGCAGGAGGTGCAACGGCGATAACCGTTCCGTTGGCACTCATCGGCAACGAAGAAGCCGTAGTGAGCCCTAGCGAAAAGAAATAGTTTGTTTCACCTATCTAGGATTTCATCCGGTTTGCGGAGGGGCAAGCGGGGGCGCCAGACGCTTAGTGACAATCACTGCTTCAGTGTTCACCCTTAGATCCGCAAGCAGTTCTAGATACCTCAGAATCTCCCTAGGCTCCCTGGGTTTCTGGCGACAGCTTGTCCGACTATTGCTCGCCCTGCGTCTCGCTTTAACCTCTGGCTTGCTTGCTGCGCAGAGTAAGAATGGTGTTGTGGCTGTTGGGCAGAGCAAGCAAAAGGCGCTTAGGGGATTTATCCTGCTTTCCTTTCCAAGCATCTTTGGTGTCCCTTCAGCAGTTAGCCATTTCAGGGAGCGGGGGATCTAGTTGCGGCCCGGCGAGCGCCTAAGGGGAATTCGCAACCGCCTGGGGATCACGACCCGCGCGGTTGAAGACCTCAGTCAGAAAATCGCCGAAGCAGAGGGAAACCAAGAATTCTACATCTCCAACCCCTGGCTCACGCAGCTGGAAAACAAGCAGTCTACACCCAGCATCTACAAACTTTATAGCCTGAGCGTGATCTACCGGACGAAATTCTCCGACCTGCTGCTCCTGTTTGGCGTGGACCTGGAGAGAATCAGTAAGCACGAGATGCTGATTCCTTTGCAGAAGACCCACCCGGTTGCCCTGGAGGTGTACGATCGGGATCGCGCTGTTGCTTTTCCGGTTCGCTTTGATCCCGGCTTCAAGGCCGAGCAAACAGCCTTGCTTTCCCGCCTGGTGGAAATCTGGGGAGAGATCCCAATCTCCCTCATTCAGCACTTGGACATCCGGCGAGGCAAGTACGGCTACATTGGGCTCAAAGACTATATGATGTATCCCCTGCTGAGGCCGGGCTCGTTTGTTCAGATCGATGACCAGCAGAAAATGGTGAGGAAGGTTCCGTGGCGAACTGAATATGACAGGCCGATCTATTTTGTGGAGTTTCGCGACGGTTATGCCTGTTCCTGGTGCGAACTGCAGCGCAACAGGCTGAGCCTAGTTCCTCATCCCCTTTCGCCGTGTTCATCCCGCCAGTACGAATACCCTACGGAGGCAGAGATCGTTGGCAGGGTGACGGCTGTGGCTATGAGGATCGTCGACTATCCGAACCACTCCCCTGAAGAGACTCCAAGACTGCCAAGGCGACCCTAACGTTGGACATAAGAACTTCTGCCTCTAATGGTTCACAATCCAGAGGGATTGCCACTCGAAAAGGCTCCAGCTTTTTCCAAGCTTCCAGGACATCACTAGGACTTTCGCGGGTAGAAGTAATGTAACTTTCCACGTCTTCGACTAGGTCTGCCAAGGGTTTGTAAACCAGTCTCTTAAAAGTTTCCTCGTGGCAGATCGCCAACGCGCACACGGTAACCTCTGATGTGAATTGGGAAACAAGTCCTTCGTGGTAGTAGCGGCCCGTGTTGTAGTCTCGCGTCGATGCAAGATAGATGAACCTCGCGAACTCTCCTGGAATATTGGCCAGGGTACGATGTCTGAGGTCTTCGATTGCCGCCTCAATGACTGTCCTTGTCGTAGGGCTGTTCATACGGGTTTAGCCCTTCAGTTTGCTCAACTGTGGGTCCGCTCTGCCTTGAACTTGCTCAAAGCAGTTGGATCGATTTCGAGCAGCACGTGCGCTGCCGAACAATACAAATGCTCTGCTAGATTGGCACCGTATTGCACCATTCGCTTCGCAGCAAACGGTCCCCGGAGCCATATGAGACCGCTTAGCGCTGCGTAGATAACGAGAAAAGAAAGATAATGCACTGCCAATCTGACCTCCATAGCAAGCTGGAGGCTGCGGCTCTGCCGGACCGCCTTACGGTATAGACGCATTAGCTCTCCAACTTTGTTCCTGGTTTGCCTCAGCCAAGTGCGTGCGATTCTTGTCCGCTCTTCGAGAAAGGGTCGTTGGACTTCCAATGGAGCGCGACTCGAAACGAAATCCCAGTCCTCGGAAGAGAAGATTTTTTCAACCAAAGCGCGAGGTGGGAGTTCCAGGTGAAAGGCTGTCAAGGCGTCTTGGGCAGTCGAGAGGTCTCTTCTGGCAGGAGCTGCTTCTGCACTACGGAAGGCCCATAGGAGCACCAAGGCCAGCAGAAGCAGAGCAATCGCGATGAAGAAGATGACGCCGCTCATGATTGGAAAGCCTTGGCAAGGTAACTACGAGCTTGGGCGATTGCTCTTGCAGTTCCTGCAGCAAGAACCTCGTAATCATGCTCGAGTGCAATCTCATTTCTGGGGCGGGGATTCGGCTGGTAGGACCAAAGAGATATGCACCAGACAATATAAGTCAGAAAGTAAGCCATTGGGTGGAAATACTGCCACCAAAGCTGAAACTCCTTCCCGAAATGGGAACGAAGTGTCAGGCTAATGACACTAGCGCTTATGGCAACCCCATATCCCAAAACCATTCCTTTTAGGTTCCGGCCTACGGGAATTGCATAGTAGGCGAGCAAGCCCACGATGCCTACCAGAAGCAGTGCTTGCACCGTTCGTAAGTTGCGTTCCAGTACTGCCGGTATCTCCGCAGGAGACCATACGGGGTTTGTGGTCGTGTCCATCAACGCTTTCAACATGGCTGCTATGAAAATAACCGTGAGCAAGGCGCGTGCCATCCGCGTCACACCGGGAAAATCTATTAGGGATTGGCTGTAGATCTCCCAGATAACGCAATACTCCAAGGCAACGCCCAGAAACTGTGTGTACCAGTAAAAGCTTTCGTAGAAGCTTGGATGGAACGTGTAGATGTAGAAGGATGAAACGGATTCCAAAAGAACATAGCCAAGATAGAAATAGAATACAGGATACCTGCTCAAGAATTTCCCGCTCAAAGCTCGAACAAAGAGAAGCAATATGAGCAGGTTCCCAGCCCACCAAAGCCCTTGCGTAAGCATAAACACCCTTTACCTTCGGTTGGGATACTAGCACAAGAAGAAGGGGGAGGTTATTGAGAACCTCCCCCTGTTGGCTGCGACTCTAGGCCGAGGCGCTCGAGTCAGGGATCGGCGGCGGTGGCCGCGTACCCACAGCCTGCAAGTACGGCTCGTCGTAATCCAGTAGCAGCTCGCATGTAACTGGAGCCGCAACTGAAACAAATACCAGCAGAAGCAGAGTCACCACTTTACGGGTCAACATGGTCTACCTCCTTAGTGTTGGTTTAGTTGCTGACGAGCTTAGAAAAGTAAGCAGGAGCGCAGGCAAGGCACGGCGCTCTGCTAGGTTTACTGAGCAGCCTGGTTTGTGTCCTTGCTTTCGCTAGTAGAGGCTACCCTTCACGCAGCTAATCAAAGGTTTGCAATAAGCTTTGTTTCCAAAATCTTGGCACGCATTTTTTCTTCTCTTTATGGGTCACATTCGGGAGCGAGGGCACGCACAAAAATCGGGCCGATCAAGAAGACAGGGAGAGGTCTACATTTCCGCCGAGGAAGTCCTCGATCTCATTCACGACATCAAAAATTTGTTGCTCCCTATCCAGGTCGCAGCGGGTCTTCTGCGCGAACAGGCACCGAATAACAAAGAAGAAAAGCACCTCTCCACGATTCTGGAGCAGACAGACTGCATAAAGCGCCTCATAGACGACGTCCTGTTGTCAAAAGATGGCCTTGGCTGGAACACGGCAATTGACGCCACCGAGCTAGTCGCCCAGGTCGCCCGGCGGGTTTCGGCGGACTTGAAGGTGGGGATATCCTGCAGCTATCCGCGAATCGAGCCAGTGATGGTACGGGGCACGGAGCCAAAGCTCTGGCGGATCCTGCATAATCTTGTCTTAAACGCCGCAGAAGCGGCGGGCAAGAACGGGAATGTGGACGTGAGGCTTTCTCTAGAACAGGCCGCTGGCATGGCTGTAGTTGAAGTAGAGGACTCCGGACCTGGCATCCCCGCGCAGGTTCAAGTGCGCCTCTTTGACAATCCTTTCACCACCAAGGCTCAAGGGATGGGCCTGGGACTGACTGCCGTCCGCAACCTAGTGCTGCAACTAGGCGGGGATGTATCTTTTTTGTCCGAGCCGGGCAGGGGAACGACTTTCCTTGTGCGCCTGCCGCTGGCCTGAACTCACTGCACGAGCGAACTTGGCGGTGCCTCTAGCGAGAAGGCATTCGCACGCGGGGGGCGGCCTCTCGTTGGAGCCGAAGATAAGCGGCCATTTCTGCTTCTGCCCTCAGGAAACCTTGAAGGGTGAAGGCTCCGCAGGCAGGTCGCGTACCACAAAGCGCACAAACTAGTTCGTAGTATTGAATGCCCTGCGGCGAGACAAAGGCGGGTCGGATCGTGTATTGAATCAGGCAAGCTTTGCAGCACGGCCCCCAATATGATTCTTGGTCTTTGAACCAGAGGAGGCCGCCATGCAGCAGCGGCCTTGGCCTTTGTCGAGCAGACCGCAACACAGTCAGCAGGCAAAGAGCTACACCCGCCAAAAAGAAAAGCCAGTCCCAGACCATTGCTTCTCCCCTGGTTCACATTCGATGTTAGCGGCTTTTTGCGGCCAGTTGGGGCCACTGCTCCGCAATTGCTAAGTATCCTGAGCAGCTTGGCGCCGAAAACGCCTTCAGCTCAGAATGGTTAGGCTTCCCATAATACCTTCTTGGTATTAATGTAGGTTTGTCTTTGGTATGTTGCTCGGGCATGACCTACGCGCGTGCTCTGAAATAATAACGCCTAGCTCGGCTTCTTTCTATCCCTGATCTCCTTCCTCCTCTCCAGCACATCACTATGCTTGAGGTTGCGCTTTTATGAGGGGTGCACTACAGGAGGTAACGACTAAAGAGGCAAAGTTGGAAGGCAAGCTCTCTAGAAAATCGAGAGCTTGCCCCTGATGAAGTACGACACGCGCACCACGAGAAAACCGGCCAGCTATACGAAGCGCCTTAGAAGGACGGCGTGTCATCCTTGGGACCGGCCGTGCATCGCGACCTTTGTTCGGAAGGAAGTTATGCGAACGTCATTTCGTGACAGCCGAATCGTCCAGTGCAACAAGAGTATAATCCCAGAATTGTCTGGCGTGGCAACATCCTGGTTCCTGTGTGGGGGCGGAAAAGCTCTCATTTAATGTGCAAAATTCTAAAGAAGTGTGCACATCCACAGCAGAAAGTCCGCGTAACCAGCCGACCGAAGTCAGCCGAGCTTCGCTTGGTCTTCGCCCATTGATTTAGAAGCGCTCTCCCTCGCCCTAGTTGCATGAAAATTTGGGGACCAGAGTCTGGCTGGATTGGCGGCCGCTTGGGCCAAGGGGGGTAGGATAAAAGGGACGGATGGGGGAATACTGAAGATCGTCACCCCCATTCGATCGGCACTCGAGCCTCAAACCTCCTAAAGGCAGAAATCCCTGTCTCCTACGCCGACTGTTTTGCCGTTGCCGCAGCCCTGAGGCATGAGGCGGCAATTATTACCGGGGATCCGAAGTTTTGAGTGTGGCCGCCTGCAGCACCAAGTCGAAGTCTATCGGCACTCGTTCGACGGGAAGCAGGAGGAAGGAAGTGAAAATCTCTTCGCCGGCGGCCTCCCCTTGGCTGCGGAGCAAGATGTAGTACACCTCCCCCACGTTGACCTCGCTCATCAGCAGTTCGACTTCGCCCTGGGCCGCTCGACGGAGCAACCGCTCCACATCCTCAAACCCTCTTTCTCTTTGCAGAAACGTGAGCGCCGCGTGCGAATCGAGTAGCCTTCTTTTCCTCTCGGTCACGGTCCGCCTCTCGCTCTTCCAGCCATACCCGTGAAAGGGAAGGTCCTCTCCTTACCACCCCACACAAGTACCCGATCAAATCCTTCGGCAGGCGGGAAAGCTCCAAATGGTTCTCGGCCAGGCGGATCTTGAGCTTCGTCCCCGGTTTGATCCCCAGGCGTTCCCGGGCTTCCTGCGGAATCACAATTTGTCCCTTGGTGGATACGGTCACGACCGTCTTCATACCATTCTCCAGTTCTTCTTACCGGAGCAATGAAAGTATACCTCGCAGGCCGGCCCAGGCGGCGTGACAAGTGCGTGTGCCATTGCTCGGAGGACAAGCGTCCTTCCATGAATTCGCGCAGCTCAGGGTCCTTTTCGATGTCCCGTAGCAGAGCCTCGGGGTCCTTCCCTACCCTGCGCGCGACGCCAATGCAGCAGCCTTAGGGATACCCTTGCAGAGCAGCAGATATATATGATATGGTAATAACGCTTGTAGCGTTATTTCCGTATGTTGTCTATCTTACAGCTAGTCGGCCGACTCCGCCGTCTCCACGAGGCCACCGGGGGGGTGTATTCGGCTGCGGACCTTTCTGTTCTGCTCGAACGCCCTCGCCCGCAACGTTTGACCGAGTCCATTCGGGTCTTGCTGCGTGAGGAGGGCTTGCTGCGGGTGCGCCGCGGCCTGTACGTGGACCGCGTGCACGGCTACCGGCCGGAGATCGTCGGCCAGCGCTGGCTGGCGCCGTCCTACCTTTCCACCGAAACCGCGCTGAGCCGACACCAGCTCTGCGACACCGGCATTGCCGCCTACACTTATGTAACGACTCGCTTGCTCCCCCGCCGGGGGGCCGGCCGGAAGACCTTTGACGGCCACCAGTTCATCTACCGACATGTGGCCCGTCACCTGTTCTTCGGCCACCGAGTGGACGACGGGGCTTGGCTCGCCGAGCCCGAAAAGGCGGTCCTCGATTTCCTTTACTTCGTCTACAAGAAGCAACGCTCGGTACTGTCCCCGGAGGACATTGACTTCAGCCCGCTGAACCCATCTCGCTACCGGCAGTTTCTTGGGGCCTTCCGGCAGAGAGGCTTCGATGAGTTCGCACTCCGCTGGTGGAAGGAGCGAAGAGGCCGCAGATGACCTTCGAACGAGCCATAGAACAGGCGCAGGAGCGAGCTCGGCAGCTTCGTATTGATCCTCAGCTGACCGTTTCCGAGGTTTACGAGGCGGAACTCCTCCGGCGGCTCCAGCCCAAGTTGCGGGGAAATGTCGTATGGAAGGGCGGCACCGTACTGCGCCTGGAAGGAAGCGAGCGTTTTTCCCGAGATCTCTATGCCACGCGGCGGACGGCCTCGCTGACTCCGACTCAGCTCAAAAGAATCCTGAAGCAGACGAGTGCAGGGCTGCCCTATCTGGCCGGCTTCGCGGCGGAAACGCAGCCCGGCTCGGTCGTGGCCGTGTATCGGTTCACGGTTCCCCGTATCGGGCAACCAATTCGAATTCGCATCGAGATATCCACCCGCGAGACAATCGTCCGCCCGCCGACCACCGTCAGCACCGCTCGGATCGCTCATCCCAGCGGCATTGAGCCCGTTGTTCTCTCCCGGCTAGACGATCGGGAGTTGCTGGCGGAGAAAGTGCGCGCTCTTGTCATGCGCACCACCGGCCGCGACATCTTCGACGTCTACTGGCTTCTCGAACGCGGTGTCGAATTCGATCCCGCGCTGTTCCTTAAAAAGATGCGCTACTACGAAACCGTGAAGAAGCCCGTCGATCCGGCGACAGCACTGCAGAGGACGATCCGACAACTGAAGGCCTACAATCCCTCCCGGGCGAAGACCGAACTTTCCAACCTGCTCCCGGCCGCCCAGCGCAATCTCGATTTCTCCGTAATCGTCGAAGACATCCGCGGCACCCTTGAAGCCTGGCTACCCAAGATCTCAGGCTAAGTCAAACTGCTGTTCCCCTCCAAACATGCCAGCCGGCCGGAGCTCCCCCCGGACAGCGGATGCCCGGGAACAGTGGTTTCTGCCCGTAGGGGGCTACTCGGAGGATTCTTCCTTGGAGTGCCGAGAGAGAAAACGTTGGAGGTATTTGGGTCCTTCCTTCGGGAGCGCACCCGGAAATCAGGGCCCCTGGGCACTCCTGTTCTCGTCCTTCTGCAAGGGAGTGCCGCTGACTGCGTACCCCAAACCCAAAATGGTCACAAAAATGAGCGCATTGGCTGGAATCTGCAGATTGAAGTCCGCAAAGCTGTGAAAGAGGAGGGCCAGGATGCTGCCGCAGCAACCGAGGAGCAGGAACCGATCCCTCCCCCGCTCGGCCCGGTAGAAGGCCACGATCAGGCGACCGAGGAGCGCCAAGATCAAGCCGAACAGAAGCCCTGCCCCGACCAGGCCCAGTTCGGCGGCGAATTGCAGATAGTCGTTGTGGGCCTGATTGACCAAGCGGTTCAGGAAGGTAGTCTGATGCTCTGTGTAGCGCAAGGGGAAGGTCCCCAGGCCGGTGCCGAAGAATGGATGGGCTTTGATCAGAGAGACCGTATCCTTCCAAATTTCCTGCCGGGCCAGATAGCTGGCCTCCAACGCCTCGAAGCGCTCCACGACCGGCTCCAAGCCAAGCCAAAGTCCGAAGGCGCCGGCGCCCAGAACAAAGGCCAGCAGAACCGGGACGGCACGGGAGCGGCGCCAGGAGGCTGTGGCCCAAAGAAGGAACATCCCCACGACGGCTGCCAGGGCGCTGAAGATCCCCATCCGGGAGCGCGAGAACAAAATTCCCAAGAAGATCAGAAGGCTTAGGAAGAAAAAGAAGACCAGACGAAGCGGTTGTTCGCCCGTCTCTCCTCGCCGTCCTCGACTGGTGTTCTTGAGTCTTTCCAGCTGATACAAAACAAGACCGAGCCCGAGGGGCAAAACCATCTCAAGAAGCCCGGAAAAATGATTCGGGTTGATGAATGTACCCGTGGCCCGATCGGCATAAAACGGATTCCGCAGGGTGAGCACATACGGCCATCCCGCCAGGTATTGCGTCAGGCCGTATAGCGATTCGGCCAACCCGAGCCCAAGCAAGGCCAGAACCAAGCGCTGGCGAAGCTTCGAGTCCCGACCCACTAAGAAAGCTAAGTAGAAGACGCAAACGTAAGTCACCCAGAGAAGAAAAGAGTCGCGCACCTCAGGTGGGCTCTCGGTCACTACCGCCCACTGGAATGCCACGTAGGCGAGAAGCAATGCGATCCACTTTGTGGCTGGATCGTCCAGCAATTTCCCCGACTTTTCCCGCAAGAGCACTAACGCAGCTAGCACCCACACGGTTGCCTGCACGAGGGTGAAAGTAATCGGCTCCGTGCCGCCGAAGGCAACAACGGCGGCAAGAATGGCCGCAGTCAGTACGAGGAAATAGCCCATCGCGGCGCTCCTGTCAGTCTGAGACCGACTCCTTCACGTACATGCGACCCGGACGCGGGCTTGCAAGCGCTCTACCCACTTCTGCATCTTGGTCGATAGCGCTGACCAACTCGAGTCTCGGGTCAGCGGCATAGTACAACACAACGGGCAGGGGGAGAGCAGGAAAACCTAGGTCCACGAGACGCCCCTCGCGGAGCAGGGCGCATGTCAAAGGCTCCCTCTAGCCGGAGTGCTTCGCTCCTTTTCACGGCCGAGGTAATTCCGCAGTGCTCGCCCTCGCCTATGCGACCTCTATCTTCACCGGCGGCGGCAGGGGCAAACCCGCCCGCAGGCGTTGCCATCACTCCATGCTTTCCCTCCTGGCCGGGGCCGAACCCTTCACAGCCTTCACATCCTTCACACCGCGTGCTCACCCCAGGGGCGCCGGGTTTCGTCCGCCACACGATGGGCACGCGGCCATTCTGCCCAACAGCTGGCGATCTTCGCGAACATCGACCCCATAGGCCTCAGCGAGACGATGAATTTGCTCGCGTGCCGCAGAATCCAACCAAACCACATTTCCGGCTCGTGTATGCGTGTCGTTACCGCGGGGGAATCCCCATTCTTTCAACGCTAGCCCTACAGCTTCCGGTCGAAGATGGCATGGCGAACCCATCGCCCGAGTCTCTTTGTTGACCTGTTTACACAACTCCCCCACCAAAATAAAGGGTCGCCCTGGTTCCCGATGGATGATGAGATAGAGCCCATTCAAAACAGCGCGCTTCCGCGGGTCCAAAAACTCTTCCGTGAATTGAGTCTGTGATCCCACGCAGGAGAATATCTCCTCGTACAACTCTCGGTCATTAGCAAAAGGGCCAGCCCACCAGCGTAGCAAACTCCTTTGGCCCCGTCCGAGCCTCTTCTCTCCGGGAAGATACCCGCGCCCAGGCATGACAGTCGAGTCAAGGCAAAACCGCAGCTGTTTTCTTCTGAGCTTCTCAGCCCACCGTTGAATTCTTGCCTCACTGGGATCGGTTAGATTCAAATGCCGGACGTCCCTTTCTGTTAGAGGAAAGTCGAGGTAAAAAGAACCCAGGTCTGCCGGCGGCAAAGGCCGCGCACATGCAACAATTTTTGCTCCAGTCAATTTCCATGTGCGACCATTTCGAAGCGCTAGAGCATCCGGATTCGTGCCCATGCGAAGCAATTGACGCATATCGTGGCTCAGATTGGACACGTCGAATAACCAAGTCGGCGCTAGCTGATCTGAGACCCTCAAGACATCTTGAAGAGTACTGTAACCGACCAAGAGAGGGTAGCGAGCCAGCAACCGCCAACTCCTCAGGAAAGTCGCTATCCCTGATTGGGGGAGCCCACTGACGAGGATCAATGGACCTGCTTCCCCAAGCCAATTGCGAAGAACCAACGTCCCTACGAGACTCGCCTTCGCGAATCCCAGTCCCATTGTTTGGTGGAAAAGTTTACCCACCTCGAGGGCAAGATCTTCGGCTGATGCATATTCTTCAATGCCATTAGGAAGAACCATGTGCCGAATCAAGTCATGCTGCCGCGAAAACGGGAGCAATATTTGGCCATCATGGTCAATCCGGTCATTGAATTGAAGGCGCCCTTCCGTGTAGACGGCCAATTGTGTGCGGCTGGGATCGTTGGGATTTTCGACCAAAACAACCGAGCGTCCATCAGAGAGCCGGGTGAAGGCTATTTCTCGGGTTGGAAGGGCGGGGGACTGCTCACGGTGTTTCTTCTCGGTGCCATTAGGTTTCGTGAGAGTTTTCGGTCGAAAGGACTTGCTAACTGATGACCGAATAGAGTGAGTGGATGACCCGTTTCCCCTTAAAGGCATATTTCCTCCTGCAGAAGCTTATTGCCTTGTCATTTCCCAGCACAGTGATCTACTCCTCTACCAGGTCAGCTTCCACAGGAAGGTATGCCAACTTACCACTCGATAATAGGTCCATTGCTGGCCAATGTCCAGTCAAAAATTTGATCCGTGCGGGGAGCTGGATGCTGCGCGGAGACGATTCGTTAGGATTCCTCTTCCTTTTTTTGGCGGGTTAGGTATCGCTGAAGGTATTTGGATCCTTCTTGGTCCTTCCCTTCCTGGGCAACGCTGAGGCGATGCAAAAGAGTCCGTAAAGTTCGAATCGTTCTTCGGTCTAATTCCTTTTCTTTCTCGACCCCTCCTTAGATTCCTGTCGCTGCCATAGCTTAGCTAGTGTGACCTCAAGATAGTTGGTTACCGAACGGTTCTCCTTCCTTGCTTCTTCCGCAAGCCGTTTCTTGAATTCTGGTGATACCCGCAGGTTCAACGTCTCAGTCTTGCTCACAGAAGCCACCCTCTTATTCGGCTGGATGCTATACAACTGCGATACACGGGTCAATAACTAGCCCTCGCCAAATTTCCGCTTGACAGAAGTAACGCAATATGCGTTACAATAGCGTTACATAAGGAGGCAATAGCCCATGGCTGCTCACGTTTCGCCTCAGAAATGGGAATCTTTAGCAAGGAAAAACCTAGGAATTGCCCGAAGGTATCCTAATTTGACCGCCGAGCAGACTCAGTCCCTCCAGGCCCTGACCCGGGATTTCGGCCTCTCCCTCCCTCTGGGCGACCTTCTCCTCCTCGACGGCCACTGGTACGTCACCCACGCCGGCCTCCTCCGCCTGGCCCGCCGCCAGGGCTGCCGGGGTATCCGCACCCGCCCCCTCCCCGAGTTCTGCGACCCTGGGGCCAGCAAATGGGTCTTCCGGGCCATTGTGTACAGCTCCCGGGGATCCAAGGGGTTCGTGGGCTACGGGGATGCCGACCCCTCCAATGTCTCCCCCTTAGTGCGGGGGGCCGAGCTACGGGTGGCCGAGACCCGAGCCGTCAACCGCGCCCTGCGGAAGGCCTACGGGATCGGCCTGTGCTCGGTCGAAGAGATCGGCTCTTCCCCCTCCTCCCCCGAGGACTTCCGGAAGGAGCAAGTGCAAGAGGCCCCGGCTACCTCCCCCTCCGGCAACAGCCAGCCTCGGCTGCGGGACCGCCTCTGCCAGCTGATCCGCCAGCACCACCTTGACCCCACCCTGGTCAAGCGCTACGCCGCCGACTTCTGCGCCACCCAGACCCTGCGGGAGGCTCCCCGGGAGCTGGTCGAAGCCTTCATCAACACCCTGGCCGAGTGGGCCACCAAGGACCGCCCCGGCCTCCTCTGCCACCTCAATAGCTATGCCGATCCTAAGGCTAAGGAGATGAAACCATGAAGCGTCATATTCCCGGGCTCAGCCAGCAGACCCAGAACGGCACCGAGGTCCCCGACGGCTTCTTCCTGGTCCGGGTCGAGCAGGCCCGCTATCGCTACCACCCCAAGAAGCCCTTCTTCTCCCTCCGCTTTGCCATCCTGGAACCCGAGGAGCTGGCCGAGAAGACCTTCACCGGCCGGCTCTACTGCACTCCCAAGGCCCTGTGGAAGCTGAGCTGGTTCCTCCGGGACTTTGGCTATGACACCGAGCTCCTGGGGCAAGAAGAAGTCGATGAAAAGGAGCTAGTCGGCCTGCGGGGAATCGTCAAGGTCTCCCATACCAGCCTCAACGGCCATGCCTACCTGAACCTGGACGGGTTTGCCCCCGAATGGGGCTGGAAGGACATCTCCACGGCCTCGGTCGATGAAAGGAAAGACCAGCCATGACCTACAGCTACACGCAGATCAGCCAGTACCTGGCCTGCCCCAAGCGCTACAAGCACCGGTATCTGCACGGCTGGCGGGAGAAGGAGACCCGGGCCAGCCTGCTCTTCGGGCGAGTGTTCGAACAGGCTCTTTCGGCATACTTCTTCCGGCAAGACCCCACCGAGGTCCTTTTCCGGGAGTGGTTCGCTCTGCAGGACACGCAGCTCGAATATGCGAACGGGGACAGCTGGGAGAAGATGTACCGCCAGGGAATCGTGCTGCTGGAGCGGTTTGCCCAGGACAACCGGGTACGAGTCCTGCGGCTCAGGCGGAACCTCCAGATCAAGCTCAGCCGGCCTCTGGGGAACGGCAATGAGTTCAGGGCCTATGTCGATGCCATCGGGTTGCTGGATGGTACCCGCTCGGTGATCGAGTGGAAGACCACCACCAGCCGCTACCCCGAGGAGCCCGAGGGGCTGCTGTCCCTCGACCCCCAGCTCATCTGCTACTCCTGGCTGACGGGCATAGAAGACGTGGCCGTAGTGGCCTTCGTCCGGAAGCGGCTCCCCGAGATCCAGTACCTGAAGACCCGCATCAGCGAGGAGCAGCGCCAAGACTACGCCCGCTTGGTCGAAGAGACCATTAGCCGGATCGAGGCCGGCCACTTCCTCCCCCACAGCGGCATCCGCTTCCCCCAGAACGGCTGCCTCGCCTGCCCCTTCCTGGGGCTCTGCCTGGAGAACCAGGAACTGATCGACATAAAGCTCGTACGCAAACCAGGAGCTAGTGACCTTGATTGGCTTAGGGACATTGACTACTAACGGACAGCCCCTGGTGGCGCCGAAGCTCAACCGCCGCCGGGCCCTGTTCGTGCTCTCCAAAATCGACAAGATCCTGGCCTGGGAGCAGAGTGTGGAGCACGAGAAGGAGAGCCGCTTTGTGGAGCTCGGCCGCTACCTCTGCGAGGTCCGAGCCGGGCAATACTGGCGGCTGGATAACCTCAAGTCCTTCGACGAATTCTTGGAAAAGCACTTCCCCGAGTCCCGTCGCAAGGCCTACTACCTGATGGCCATCCATGAGCACCTGCCCCGAGAGGCTCGGCGGGAGCTCAAAAAGGTCGGTTGGACCAAGGCGACGGAGCTCGTCAAGGTGGCCCGGCGCCAGGGGCAGAAGTTCGATTGTGCAACCTGGTTGCACAGAGCCAAGGAATTGCCCAAGGAGCAGTTCAAACTGGAGGTGGAGCGCTATCTGACGGGCTCAGAGACCGAGCCCTGGGAGATCCTCTACTTCAAGGTCTACAAGAGCCAGCTGCCGGTGATCGAGCAAGCCTTGGAGGCGGCTGCCTTGATGCTCGGCACGGACAAATCGAGGGGGTACTGCCTGGAGATGATTTGCGCTGACTTTTTAGGCGGAGCGCACTTGGAGAACGGAAATCCGGCCGCCTTGCTGCTATCCGTTTCGCGGCTTTTTCGCTTCCTTCCTCCTGGGCAGCGAAGGGAATTCCTAAAACAGGCTAAGGCGAATCAATGCCTGGATTGATGAGAAAATCACCCCGCGTGCGGCTCGACGCTACGAGTTACGCGCAGCTTCGCAGGCAGGTATTAGAACGCGACGGCTGGCGCTGCCAATACTGCGGGGGCTGTGCGGAACTCGAAATTCATCATATCCAGCCGCGAAGCCGACTTGGACACGACAGGGAAGAGAACCTGGTCACGGTCTGCGCGGGTTGCCACCGCCGGCTTCATTGGGGGCGGTAGCGGGCCACGTAGACCTTCACTCCAAAGCCGTCTAATGTGAACGGCCAACCGTTTCAAAGAACGCGTGGAGACAATCAGGGAAGGCCAGATTGAATTGTGAAAGTGTCGATGGTAACTCCCTCGACGTTCTTGAACTCTCCTATGGCCTCGCGAGGGTCTCCATCGACGTTAAAGGTAATGAATAGAACGCCGAATTTCGCGCCTTGCGTTGAGGTATAGATGTTTGCCCATTCTTGGTTGCAACCGTAAGGAAAAGTTCCGGGTAGGCAGCGCTTTTGATCGCGGATGCTTCGTCCGCCCAAACCGGAAACGAAGACAAAAGTTGAACCTTCGTCTACTTGGAGCTTGTCTGGTTCTGGCGAGTCAGGATCGACAGTTTGATCTTGCGTGCTGATTAGAGTTCGAGTCCGGTGATACGAGTGCTCATGCGCGGTGGCGATGATGGCTCCACCTTTCCGGCATTCTTCATAGGACTCCCACCCGACTTCGCTGGTCTTGCCGCCCACCTGCATCTCCTGCTGATTTTTGTGCCAAGAACAGACACTCCAAACTGCGTGATCCGCGGCCAGTTCGTTCCGAATAAATATGTCGTGGTTTTCGCCCATCGTGCCCGGACTGGTCAGAAGAAAAAACAGCCCGCGATAGCTGCAAGCGGCCTGGACTCCCAGGTCTCCTGTGCAAGAAGCTTCGGGAATTTTGGCTAGGCGGGCCTCTAACTTCTGTTGGTATCCGGACCAGGCGGCCACGTCATGATTCCCGATTGAGGCAAAGTAAGGGAAGCTCGCTCCCAGGATTTTGTTGATCTGACTGTCCCACGCTTCCGGGTCGTCTGAGTAATCAAAGTCGCCCTGGTGGAGGACTATCTGGGCTCCTTCGTTGGCGATGAGTTGAAGAACCGCTTCAGAATCTGGGCCGAGCCCCTGGTCTCCAATGAAGGCGACTTTCAAGTTAGGCGCAGTTGGTCTGCCGATAATGACTGAGAATGTGGAGGAATCGTTCTTCCCGGCGCTGTCTTGGACCTGGATATCGAATTGAAAGTCACTGCTCCGAATTGGCGTGCCTGAGATTTCGCCAGTCTGACTATCTAGCGTGAGGCCAGCCGGTAGTACCCCCTGGGACACCGTCCAAGTATAAGGAGGTGTGCCCCCCTGGACTTTTAGGGTCGCCTGATAGGAGAGTTTTTCGACGCCGTTGGGCAGGTTCGAGGTTGTTATCGAAGGAGAGGAAAGAACTTGCCTGTCCGTAGGCGGTAATTGGTCTGAGCCACCACAAGAGCAGACAGTAAGGGCAAGGGAAACCACCAGCAGACGTAGGATTCCCTCCGCATACAGGTCTTTCAGTTGTTCGACAACAAATGATTTCGCTTCGGCTTCCGGGAGCTTTGGGGTAAATGGTGAATCTTCGTGGGGCATGTCGCTTTCTACTGGTTTCCTTATACCGCAATGGGGAGGTGTTCGGCAAGCCTACTATCGGTTGCCCCCGTTCCAGGGACAAACGACGAGCGTCCAAGAAATTGAGGTTTTGGACTGAATGGCTTAGTGGATTAGGCGGTGGGGTGCGAGCCTAGGTCCGGCCAAAGGTCAACCGCCGCCGGGCCCTGTTCGTCCTGGGCAAGATCGACGAAATCTTGGCCTGGGAACAGAGTGTCGAGCACGAAAAGGAAAGCCGGTTTGTGGAGTTCGGGCGCTACCTCTGCGAGGTCCGAGCCGGCCAATACTGGCGGCTCGATAACCTGCGCTCCTTTGATGAGTTCCTGGAGAAGCGCTTCCCCGAGTCCCGTCGCAAGGCCTACTACCTGATGGCCATCCACGAGCACCTACCGCGCCAAGCCCGGCGGGAGCTCAAGCAAGTGGGCTGGACCAAGGCGGCTGAACTCGTGAAGATAGCCCGCATCGACGGCCAGCGCTTCGATTGTGCAACCTGGGTGCACAAGGCCCGGGCCCTGCCCAAGGAAGAGTTCAAACGGGAAGTGGAGCGCCATCTGACCGGGAAAGAAACCGAGCCTTGGGAGATTATGTATTTCAAGCTCTACAAGAGTCAGTTGCCGGTGGTCGAACAAGCCCTGGAAACAGCTGCCCTCATGTTGGGGACCGACAAATCTCGCGGTTACTGCCTGGAGATGATCTGTGCCGATTTCCTAGGTGGGGCCAACCTTGAGAACAACAACCCCAATGCCCTGCTTTTTTCCATTTCGCGTCTCTTCGAGTTCCTCCCGCCCCAGCAGAGGCAGGAGTTCCTGGAGCAAGTGAGAGCAGCGTTATGAATCGATTGCCCCCGAAGCGTGCCCGGTTGCGGCTTCACGCGGAAGCCTACCGCCGGCTCCATCAGCAGGTGCTGAAGCGAGATGCATGGCGTTGCCAGCAATGTGGGCGCATGACCGAACTGCAGGTCCACCACATCCATCCCCGGAGCTGACTGGGAGATGATGCCAAGGCAAATCTGATCACCCTCTGTGCCCGATGTCACCAAGATGTCCATCTAAATACACAGGGGCAAGGAGCCTGCATTCCTCCGCCGAATCGTCAACGCAGCTCCAGGTAGGAAAAGGCGAGTTTTTGTATCTCCAAGAACCACACTTTCGCGTCTGTCCGGCGGGTCCACCACTTGTCCACTCGAAAGGAGTTATCGGGGGATGGGTGAACTAACACTTGGATCCCAGTGTCCCTGAATACGTGTCTAAGAATTCTCTTTGCCCGTCTCGTGTGAAAGTTTGACGTAACCACGAGAAGTGTTTTGTACTTCCGTTTCTTGCACTCAGCCAAAAGAAGTCGTGCTTCCGACAGTGTAGAATCCGCTAGGTACATGCGTCCGCTTGGTGTGCTGCGAGGAACAGCAGTGATTTTGTCCGGTGGAATACCGAGCGCTTCCGCCTGTTTGCGCATGACATCGGTGGAATGGACGCCCCAAGCAATAGGACCACCGCTGACGATCAGTTCCTCTGCCCAACCGTCGCGCAGAAGCGAGACCGCCTCCGAGACACGACTGCCAACAATGTCATCTCCGCCAAGAACTGCGATACCATCCGCTTTTTTCAGGGGGTCGCTCTGAATCAAAAACTCAGCAAGAAACGGCAAATACACCGGCCGAGCAATATAGGCCACGAAGCCGCACAGAATAAGAAACACGAGTGCTAGCATTTTCTTAATCACTTTCTAGTTTCCTCACCAATTATCGACCGCACTGTCAATCCCGACCACCACGCTGCTGCTCGCACAAAACATGCGGTTATTCTCATTTATACCAGCATCTCGGCACTTCGTATCGACTTTGTCGAATAATAGCAGCTGAGTTTAGTCGCGGCTCCTGAGGTTCTGGACAAGATAAGCTGTCGTACCAGATCTCTCCCCTCGCCCATAGAGTGCCGGGACTTGCGGTCGGCCTGGATGACTGAGACAATATTGCAGGTTCAACGAAACATGCCCTATCCGGTTGGAGGCAGGGACAATGTCTAAGAAATCTCCAGTCTGGGCAGCGATTCTAAATCTGTTAATGCCAGGCGTTGGATTCGCCTATCTTGTAGGCGCCAAGTACGCCATTTTTGGCCTACTTTTCTGGTTCGCTGCGCTTGGACTCCAACTCCTCGCCCTTGCCGGTGCTCTCGTTACAGAAATGCCTGGCGGAATCTTCTGGCTTGTCCTTCTCGTCACCTACAACTTGGGCTCCGCCGTCCTAGGCGCCTTGTGGGCTAGATCTGGCGCCAGCCAATCTGCCTAGCCCTCCATTCTTCTTTCCACGCTACCGACATAGGTAAGCTCATCCAGAGTCCCCACGGCCACGCCAAATTGTGCGGCCTCCCCACCCTCAATGTGGCGGGCCAACAGGAAAAAGATGAAGTTCGACCGGCTGAAGCCAGTGGCGCCGGCGACCTGAAATCTAGAGGTGAGCTTCCGACTTCCCTGCCTACTTCATCTTGATGGACCAATTATAAGGTATTTCACTGCTGAAGGGATCAACTGTCAACAAGTCTGGATCGCCAGCACGATATGCGAAAGTACAACAGTTTAGCACAATTGCTTCTTCATTGCCCACACACTTGTAACCGTGCAAGATCGGGTTCGGCACCTGAACCAGCAATGGGTTGTGCTCGCCCATGAAGAATTCGTTCACCTCATCGTGTGTAGGCGAATCCTCACGCTGATCATACAGCACGAGTTTGATCATCCCTTTGACCACCACAAAGTTGTCAACCCGCTCTCTGTGGCCACGCCAAGCCTTCACAACTTCAGGGTATGCAGTAGTCATATAGAGTTGACCAAACTTGATGAAAAGCTCATCATCCGAGCGCAAGATCTCCATTAGCCGGCCGCGTTCATCGGAGATTACGCGCAGAGCTTTTACCTTTACCCCCGTAATCATTATCCTTGTTGTTCCTCCTGGTCTAAGCTTATGCATCCGTTAGGATAAAGAGCGGGGAAAACCATCCTCTGCCAAGCGATTATGGCACGGTTCTTGGACTGGACCAGTAATCGAACCTTAGGATAGCTTCTGCAAATGGATACGAAAAAAATAATTCAGTCAGTTCGGACCTCAGAGCCACTCCTCTTGGTAAGCCTCGGGTACGTAGGTGCTGCCGTTGAATCAGCCTGTTATGTTTGTTGGAATCCGAAATTGAATTCCTTGAATAAACGATAGATTTCCCCCACATTGTCTCGCAGAGCTGCGTCCCGCAGGTTGTCCAACAATCTTTCGAGCTTATCTGTTTCAGGTTGGGCTGCTGAGTCTGCAGCGAAAATTTTAGGACACTCCGTCGGCGTCAAATATTCATCGCCTCCGACTAGTTCTTCTCGCAACTTTTCACCAAGCCGCAGTCCGATGATTTCGATGCGAACGTCTCGATCCGGGCGCAATCCATGCAGCTGGATCAAATCGCGTACTAGACTAGCAAGCCGAACAGGATCTCCCATGTCTAGCACATAAATCCTGCCATTGCCATCAGCCAGCAGGCCTACCTGAATCACCAACTGAACTGCTTCGGGTATGGTCATGAAGTAGCGATAAGCGTCGGGATCTGTTAAGGTTACCGGCCCGCCAGCTGCGATCTGCCTTTGAAACAAGGGAATCACGCTACCGCGGCTATTCATCACATTGCCGAAACGTACACAGGCAAAACGCGTTTGGGGGTGGTTCCGTTTGCATTGCACCAGCAATTCCGCCAGCCGCTTACTGGCACCCATCACGCTCGAGGGTTTAACCGCCTTGTCCGTAGAAATGAGAACAAAAAGTGCCGTTTCGTGCTCATTTACCTGCGCGATCAAATTCCTCGTGCCAAAGACGTTATTCAAAACGGCTTCGGCAGCGTTCACTTCCATTAAAGGGACATGTTTATGGGCAGCAGCGTGAAAAACAATTTCGGGACGCCATTTCTCAAAAATGTTCCGGACTCTTTCCACAGATCGAACGTCGCCTAGCAGCAGCTCATATCGAGGTGCTGGTACTCGCGCTGCAAATTGAAGTTGCAAGTCGTGAAGACCGTTTTCGTCCTTATCCATCAGAAGGAGGCGATCCGGTTCCAGACTGGCGAATTGCCGAGCGAGTTCCGAACCGATGGACCCGCCGGCCCCTGTGATGAGGATTCGTTTACCCCTATAAAAGCGAAGCACTTCGGGCTCATGGAAAAAACGGTCAACTGTTTCGCGGTCCAGCAAATCTTCCATACTAAACTCGCGAAGATGGCTGACTCGAACTTCACCATTAATGATTTCATTCAAGGTCGGGATAAGCGAAGTTTGGACATCCAAACCGTCACATAGTCGCCAAATCCGCTTAAGGACATCTCTGGGTGCCCGCGCAATGCACAATACGACTTCGTCCACCCCTTGGTCTTTCACGACCTGTGCTAACTCGTGAAGCGGTCCGAGGACCGGAATTCCACCGATAATAGCACCAATTTTCTTGGGATTGTCATCCAGAAATCCGACTAATTTTCGCTCTGGAAGGGCCAGTAGCTCCTTTGCGGCCATTACGCCAGCTGCCCCCGCTCCCACCAACAGTACTCGTCGCTTTTCACCCGAGGTCAATTTGAAATGGTCCTGTCTGTCGTACGTGATTCGTCGCAACGATCGAACGCTCAGTGCACCAACTAGGGAGAGCAGAAATTCAATAGTGATAATGCTCAAAGGAACACGGAATAGCGCCCATTGACCCGGCAAACCCAAGCGAAGCACAAGAAGAAAACCCGAAAAAACAGCGTAGGTGCGAGCAATATGAATGGCATCCAGCAGACTAACGTAGCGCCACATCCACCGGTAGGTTCCCAAAAGAGCGCTGGTGGCGAGCCGACCTGCAATCACGATCGGTAACAGCAGCCATAGTTGCAGAGCATTTGTGGCCGGAACCGCTCCCTCAAAGCGAATTTGATAGGCGAGGTAAAAGGCTATACCAACAACGGCCCCATCAATGATGTACTGATTCGTCTTAGAATACGGCTCGTAAGCCACCTAGGTTACCTCTTCCTCTTAGAAGCGCAAGGCAATCTCCCTGCTATTCGGCGCGAGCGATCGCAAAAATCACCTTGTAGGTCGAGGTTGCCGAGTCACGCGGAATGGGTACTAGCGGAGCCAGTTCTGCCATTCCGTCCTCGATTTCTGGTTTTATCTCAGCCAACAGGCCATAGAAGACTCTTTTCAGCAATTCCTTTCCCCGCATGGTCCTGGGTATCAGATGCAATGAAACCGCCACAGCCCGGATCAGCAAAACGAGCCTACCCCAGTTCGATGTCGCCGCCACCGGGAAAGCGCCAAACAACTCGGCGCGGAAGGCCTTGCCGCTAAGCAAAGTATGAAGTTCCCGCACAGAAAAATACCTTGTGCTAAGCGCGCTGGGAGAGAAACCCGACCAATCCTTGTTGGCAGAACAGATCAGAAGCACGCCATTCGGCCGCAGAATGCGGTGGCATTCATCCAGAAACTTGTCGGGCGCGGCCAAGTAGTAGATTGCCTCAAAGAGGATCACGGTATCAAAGCTGGCGTCCTGAAACGGCAGGTGATGCGCATCTAGCCGGACCAACGGCACACGCCCTTGATAGTATCGCTGTGCACAGCGCAGAAGATTTTCTGTGTAGTCTCCGCCCACCACGCGGTGTGCTGTCCGGGCCAGGTATCCTAATCCGTGACCCGCGCCACACCCCACTTCCAACACATCCTTGCCGGCCGAAAACTGGAAAGCGGTGTGATAGCGCGTATAGAGCATCGATAGCTGCTCCCGAGTCGCTCTGTCCCCCGGCGCCTCGGAAACGTTCGTGTAGTCAGCCCCCATCTTGCGCCCTCGTATACTCTCTAGGGAGCTTTGACACTCAAAGGGCGTCCCACCGCAGGTCTTACCGAGCGATAGAAATTGGCGATGATGTCGCAGACAAACTCCAGTTGTTCATCCGCGAGCTCAGTATGAAGCGGCAACATCAGCACTCTTTCGAAGAGGCGATCCGTCCGCGGGAGCTTGAAATGACCCAAGCCGAGAGCTTGGAACTGGTGGACGCCTTTACCACCCCACTGAATCATCACCTCAATCCCTTGTTCTCGCAAACGAGCGAGCAAACCATCGCGGTTCTCGGCCTCGATTTCATAATTCTGATAGATGTCAAACCACGGGCCGTCGGATGGCGGCGGTGGGAGAAGAAGCTGGGGGATGTCGCCTAGTCTTTCCTGGTAGAGGTGGACGATCTGCCGGCGCCGGGCAATCCATTCTGGAACCCGCTTCAGTTTCAGGTCCAGAAGGGCAGCCTGCAGATTATCTAGCCGACAATTGAATGACCAACCGGCTACCTCCCCGTCCGGGAGCCGGCCGTGGTCACGCAGAAGCCTTATCTTTTGCGCGATTTCTTCGTTGTTGGTAACTACGGCGCCGCCATCTCCGAAAGCCCCCAATAACTTCGCAGGATAAAAGCTGAAACACCCAGCCAGACCGAAGGAGCCTCCCCGCTTGCCCTCAATGGAAGCTCCCAGCGCCTGGGCAGAGTCCTCGATGACCAGAAGCTTGTGCTTCCCCGCTATGGCCATCAGCTGTCCCATGTTACAGAGCCGGCCATTCAGGTGAACGGGGAGTATGGCCTTGGTCCGGGGCGTAATTGCCTGCTCGAGTAGGTCAACGTTCATGTTGTGGTCGTCGGCTACATCCACCAGGACTGGGGTGGCGCCGACGTGGTGCACCGCTGCTGCGGTGGCGACAAAGGTGTGCGACACGCTGATGACCTCATCGCCCGGGCCCACGCCCGCTGCCTGCAAGCTCAAACGCAGTGCGTCGGTGCAATTGCTCACTCCGACCGCATACTTGGTTCCCACGAAGGCGGCGAGATGAGCCTCGAAATCGTGGAGCTGTTGTCGCAGTATGAGATCGCCCCCAGAAAGCACCATCTTGATGGTGTCCATGATCTCAATTTCCATCTTCCGAAACTGCGAAGGATAATCTACGAAGCGAACCTTCCACTCCATACGTTGGTTCTCCCTACTTGACTCGATGTTTAGCTTGCTCCAGCATCGGTTCAAGGGACTTGAGAATACCCTCGACCGAAAGGGAAAATACCTCTCGCAAGTAAGCGTGTCCCCCCACTTCCGACACGAACACCGATGGCAGTCCCAATCGCTTCAAAGGCACCTTCACCTCGCAAGCTTCGGCCAAGACCTCAGCCACTGCGCTGCCTAAGCCGCCGTTCACGCTATGCTCCTCGATGGTTGCGATAGCCGACGTCTCTCGCGCTGCCGCCAGCACGGCTTCGCTGTCGAGCGGCTTCAACGTGTGCATACTCAACACGCGTGCCTGTATACCATCACGCGAGAGTTGCTCGGCTACCTGGACGGTGTTGTAAAGCAGCCCCCCAGTCGAAATCAGCGTGATCTCGTCGCCTTCACGCACGGGAATAGCCTTGCCGAGACGAAAATCCACTCCCGGGGGGTGAACAGTAGGTTCGCCTGTTTTCCCGAGCCGCAAATAGCATGGTCCGGGTTGCTTGGCGATGGCGGCGGTTGCCAAGGCAGCCTCAATCGGATCCCCTGGCGCGACCACCACCATGTTGGGCAGCGAGCGCAGGATGGCAAGGTCTTCGCTGGCGTGATGGGACATTCCCAGCACCCCATACGCATACCCTCCCCCTACAGACACGATCTTGACGTCCGCATTGTGATAGCAAACATCGTTTCTGAGCTGTTCCAGGCAGCGAAGAGTCGGGAAGTTCGCGATCGAATACGTGAAAACAACCTTGCCGCAGAGCGCCATTCCTGCGGCGATCCCCGTCATGTTCTGCTCCGCCACCCCCACGTTGAGGTAGCGCGTCGGAAAGCGGTCCGCGAATCGTTCAACGACAGAGTAACCGAGGTCACCGACGATCAAATTGATTCGCTCGTCCTTCTCGGCGAGCTCAAATAACACGCGGATGAAGGCGGTCCTCACTCTGTGACCCTCAACTCGACGAGAGCTTGACGCAACTCTTCGTCGTTCGGCGCCTTGTAGTGCCACGCGAGTTTATCCTCCATGAAGCTAACGCCTTTCCCCTTAACGGTGTGGGCGATGATGCACCCCGGGCGATGGGTTTCGAACGGAATGTCCCGCAGCGCACTCTCGATCTGGCCAAAGTCATGGCCATCGATCTCATGCACCGACCACCCAAAAGCCTTCCATTTCGCACCCAAAGGCTCAAGGTTCAGCACTTCTTCGACGCGCCCGAGGCTTTGAATCTTGTTGTAGTCCACGATCGCGATTAAGTTGTCGAGGCCATGCTGGGGCGCGAACAACACCGCTTCCCAAGTCGAGCCCTCATCACACTCCCCATCACTCAGCATCGCAAAGACATGGTAGGGCCGCCCGTCTCGCTTGCCCGCTAGGGCCATCCCACAGGCGATGGAGAGGCCGTGACCCAGCGAGCCGGTTGATACCTCCACGCCCGGAACGCCCGTGTGCGAGATATGGCCGGCGAGCACAGAACCATCCTGGCAGTATGTCTCCAACATCCATTCCACTGGGAAAAAGCCCATCTCAGCCAGCACCGCGTAGACACCCGCCGCACCGTGACCTTTGCTGAGGATGAATCGATCCCGATCCTGCCAATCAGGTTGTCCCGGCTTCACTCGCATTACACCTCCGTAGAGTACCGCCAACAGATCGGCCATCGAAAGTGAAGTTCCCACATGAGAACTTTTGGCGCGGTGGGTCATCCTCAGAACATGACGTCGAATCTGCGTCGCTAAACGCTTGTACCGATCTGCCCCCGATTCCAAGTCCTTTCTGCTGGCTTCCGCGCCACCGGTACTGCTGGAGCTGTCCCCCACTGGTAAAAACTCCTTCCTCCGCTGACATGTGCGGGGTTGTTTGTGCGTTTCTATCTTAAAACCGACTACCAAAAAGGGTTTTTAGGGTCTGCATTATAAGCTTAAGATCCACCCCTAGCGAGTGATTATGAACGTATTCAAGACCGAGTCTGATCTTTTCTGGCCGTATCTTTTCCCTGTAGGCTTGGTGTGGATCTGCACTCCCACGGAGGATCTCACCTTCGTTGTGGAATTGGATTGACGCGTAATCCGTCATTCCGGGACGGACGTTCAGGAGGACCTTTTCTTTTTCTGTATATAGGGCGACCTCCTGCTGAACTTCGGGTCTCGGACCAACCAGGCTCATCTCCCCCTTCAGGACGTTGATGAGCTGAGGTAGTTCGTCCAGTTTGTATCTCCTTAGAGATTTTCCCACCTTCGTAATCCGTGGATCATCGTCCGCTGTGGACGGGGCCCCAAGCCTCTCTGCATTCACCACCATGGTGCGAAATTTATAAATTCGAAAGGGCCTACCGTACTGGCCTACCCGCACCCCTCGGTAGAAGACGGATCCCCCATCCTCCAGCTTGATCAACAACGCACTGAGGAACAGTACGGGTGACAACAAGAGCAGCCCCACAGCAGAAGCCAACACGTCAAAGATCCGCTTCACACGCCCCCTTCCACTCTGCTGCTGCCAAACGCTTTCAACCCACTGATCCGAGCTCCGTGCCGTGCGAGGATCCTGAATCCAGCCAGTGCGGTCAGAGGAGGCAAGAGACACAACCTTGCTGCACCCTCCCAATTCAGCGAGCCCACTGTGGCAAAGAACTGCCTCGAATACACTCTGCTGACAGTGAGCACGATGGGAAAGTGATAATGCCAGCCCTTAAAGCGCACCTTACCGACTCCACCTCGGACCAATAGCTTTCCTATCTCTGGAGAGACGACATCGGTCTGGAATAACCTGCTATAGATTTGATTAACGTAGCTCACGTAACAGCTCAGGCCGTCGAAAATCCCAATCCGCTTCGCGGTTCCCACGACATAATCCCAATCCAAATCCCCCCGACGGATCACTGAAACCGTATGGACGACATCCGAGAGACGTATGTACAGGTGGCTGTAAATCCTCTGCATGGCTTGGACAATCAATTGGTCCTCCCGAGACGCGATGAAAGTAGTTATTCCGTCTACAGTGACCTGCTGGCGATTCCGCATCAGAACCTGAGGATACAGGTTGTGTTCCCCAACGTGCCCGAAGCGGCCGTGATGTATCTCGACCGGGGATGGATAACCATCGATCTCGTAGCCTTGCTTTCCTGCAAGCTTGTGGGACAGACTCTCCTTCGAGATGGATGCACGAAAGGCGCTCTTGATTAGCATGTCAACTCTTGCCGAGCGATCCAAAACAAAAAGATCGACATCATGGCCCATATCTGGATAATGCTGAAATGATTTTGTAAGAACGAACTCCACCCCCTCCCCTTCCAACATCTCACTGATGCGGCCGATGAGCTCCATCGTGCGGCTGATCCGACCTCGTTCACTCTCGACCATATCTCTGTAAGCTTGGTGCCGGATGGGGACTCCAAACTCCTGCAACGCCTGGAACATACGGATCGTGATAAGGTTCTTCTGCACGAAAAGCAGGACCACATCCCAGTCCACATGCGCTAGATCGCCGATACGGAAACCATCGCTCGGACCCGTTCTCTCGCGGCGAAGAAGGAGCCTAAGGGTTATATCGGCATATTGGCTTTCCAAGCCCACTTCATCCTCTCTCCATCACCCGGGGGGCCACCGCGGCCTCAAGAGCACGTAACGTGACATTTAGGTCGTCATTCGAGATGATCATCGGTCGATGTACAAAACCGAAAATCTTTTCATAGATCGCTCGCCGTCCCTTCAGGTAGTCGAGTGGGTGCTCAGCCTTCCTTGCAAAGGCTTCCTCAGCACTCACGTTTACAAGGACGGACACATCAGGGGTCGGAACGATGAAGAGAAAGAACCGGATGTACAGCCATCCCAACCATCCCGTCCCCGCCACGTCTGCCAACGAATCATAGAAGTATCGATCCATGATCACCACGTTCTTCTTCACTTTCTCCTCGGAGACGCGACGAACAAGAAAGATGAGTAAGTCGAAGAAATACACGCATCGCCGTACAAAGGGGCTCCGGGCGACACCATATGCCGCTTTCGGGAACCACCCCGCGTCGCTATCGTCGCTGATCAGCTCACGCGGCTCATGAGATACTGCGCCCCCGGCTAGCGGTCGCCCTCTTCCCTTCCGGACCGCTCTCTTGATTCCATCGCGAAATGACCGAAGAAAAGAATAGAGAGCAACATCATCGTACATGGTCAAAACGGTTACGGTGCGGTTCTCTCCTTCGAGGCTAGCCTTGATCTCGCGTATCAGCGTTGTCTTGCCGGCCCCATCCAGGCCTGAGAACGTAATAAGCATATGTCGTTGGAATTTCCCTCTACTCGTCTCTCATATTGGCGCGACCCGCGATCTTCGAGACGAGCACTCTCACCAAGCCCACCATCGAGCCGAGGCCATAGGCCACATGCAGCGCGCCGAACACGACCGGCATCAGGGCCAAGTACCTCAGATCTCTCTCACGAATGGCGACTCCTCCTGAGAAATAGAGGCTCACCAGCGCGTACGTCCCCAGTCCCAATAGAAACAGCAGCAGGAACACCGGGGACACAACCGACAATACCGCGGTTCCGATCAGGCTCGCGACAAATGCAAGCGGGACAAGATGCCTCGGAGACACTGGCATGGCACTGATGTATTTCAACGGGAGGATGGCCCACATCCCGTTTTCAAACGCATGCTTCCAGAAGACCTTAAAGTCAGACCGGGCGTAATAATAGCTCACCATGCTTGGTACCAGAAGAATCCGCCCGCCCTGACGCCTGAGCCGTCGGGCAAACTCAATGTCCTCGCTTCTGGCAAGCTTCTCGTTGAGGCCTCCAATCCTCTCGAAGAGGTCCTTCCTACATCCGATCCACGGAGCCGTGTCGACCCACCTTGGGCGTTCAGCCTCCGATCCTCTGCTCCGAACCCGGTACTCGGCACCTCCCACTCCAAACCGATGAGACAAGACAACCGCGATGACTTTGCCGATCACCGTGTTTTCCCTGGGCACGATGACCCACCGACCTCCCACGTTGTCCGCGGGAAACTCACGGAGATGCCTCACGCACTGGGAGATGTAGTCCCTCTCGTACGTGCAGTGGGCGTCCATCCTGATGATGATGTCACCCTTCGCATGCGCAACGCCAGTATTTACAGCACACGGTATAGATTTCTTCGGATTCGCCAGAACCTTGATAAAGCGAAATTGACGGCCGTAGGACTCTAGAATTCCTGGTGTTCTGTCGTCACTCATTCCGTCGACGACCAGGATTTCAAGCATCTCCTTCGGGTAATCGTTGGCAACAATAGAGTCGAGGCACATCCGGATGAATCTTTCCTCATTTCGGCACGGAATGATGACGGAGACGCAAGGCACGTTCGGCATGGGTTCGATGCCTCCCTCCACCTTTGCGGGCCGTGACCCCTCAGGCAATGAATTGCCCCGGCCGCGCCACCAATATCTTAAAGAAATGAATCCACAGCTGGGCCTTAACGGCTTCAGCGTAGTCGCGATTCCCTACCCCAGCCAGATAGAGGGTGAACCGAGGCAATCCCCCACGCCTTGAACACCGCAACACTTGATGGAACTCGAACACCGCTCTCTCCACGAGAAACATGGCAAACAGCGTCTCTACCATCGAGACGTCGACATTCAACTGCCGACAATGTCCCGTGAGGCACCGCTTCACGATACTGCTATAAGTGTTCCTATCAAGAAATGTGTCTGCGAATGCCCGGATGAAACCCGTGATGCCGTGATGTTTTCGCACCTGCAGGAAGTACGTTGTGAGAAAGAAGAACAGATCATGAAGAGGCAGTCCCGCTCGTTTGCTGAACGTCCAGTCGATCACAGCAACTTCTGTTCTGCGGGAGTTTCGGGACACCAGGATATTGTGTCGACAAAAATCGCCGTGCTGGACGGACACGCCACCGCCCGTAGCCGCATCGAGCCTATCGCCAAGTCCGTTCAGATAGTTCCGCTCGCTCTTTGACAAGTCAAAAATACTGGCAAACTCCTGGATCGTGTTCAGCGCATGCTGCTTCAACAGGGAATCAATCGCCGCCGTCCGCGCACGCGTCGCTGTGTGCAATTGGGCCAACCAATCCGCTGCAAGACGGAGGTTGCTGGCGGCACCCTCAAGTTCCGGCCTTCCATCACGAGTCATGGCGGCGACCATCGGTCGACCCTCCAGCACAGATTGGACAAGCACCCAGCGGTCGGTGATCTTCTCACACAGAATCACCCGCGGAACGGAGGTTGCCGACAAGCCACTTCGTGTCTGCAGATAGCTGAGGATATTCCTCTCGGTGAACACCTGGCTCTGCTCGCTGGGATCACGATGTATCTTCACTACGAATGACGGTCTGCTGCATCTATCAATGAACGCCAGGAAAGTAGTGGTGCCGCCCTCAACAGACCCGGATATACCCAGATAGCGAACAGTGCGCGGTTTCTCTACTCCGAGTGAGAGACCATTCCAATCTGCAAGGAGGCGGTGGGTCAATTCAGGCAGCATGAGCCGTATCCGTACCTCGCGCCGCTTTCTTTGCAATGATGCTGAACCCAGAAACGAAGACTTTGGCCAGGCCCGTGAGCTTGAAGAGTAGCGCGAGGCGCACCCCTATCTTGGCGACCGCATACTCGAAGGCATAGGCCCGCCTGACCTCCGGGGAGACCGTCTCCAAGAGGGGGAAAATGTGGCGCAAGAAGAAATTCAGCGCGTGCGTGTCCTCTAGCGGGACGTAGAACAAAGGAATGCCATCGTAATGCGGCAAAGGCGCATAGAACTGAAACTCGGAAAAACCTTCCGCCTCCAGTATGCGTCTGTAGCCATAGATCGTGTGGAGAGGCAGAGAGGAACCATTCTTTCCCCGGCGAAATAAATGCTGAAAGGCCAGCCGATTACCCAGGCTCAGATATACTATGCCGCCTTCATTCAACAGACTATGCACACGTCGGACGACGTCCCGCACACGGACGGACTGCGTCCCTGCCCACCGGAACCCTCTCACGCATACCATATCGAACCACTTCTCAGGAAATGGAAGGTTCGAACCATCCCTCACGTAAATCGCGTATAGGTTATCTATCCGCTGTTGTCTCCTCCGGGCACTGAGAAAAGCGATCTTCTCCCAGGTGGAATCAATTGCGTACACTGTTCCGCATGTCTCAGATAAAGCGATCGGAGTAGCGCCCCATCCGCACCCGAGAACCAAAGCACGGGTGTTTCTGCTCAGAGGCAGTAGATATTTCCAATCCGCGACTCTTCGATCCTCCGGTACGGTGCCGTTTCTCGCCACCTGTGCCTTAGAGTAATCATAGAGGGCTCTGTCCCACCCATCGGATTCGGCGACACGCAAAAACTCTCTCATTTCATCGTTCGCAATTTTGGTGCCGCGCATTCTCCACACAGTTTCAAAGTACGTATACATTTTTCGGGATCGACCCATGGAATACCACCTCTCTCCCCGGCCTGGCGGCAGTATCTGACAGATCAGCTCGTGACCCCACGTGTTTGTTTTCGTAAGACGAGGTCTCCACCGCGAATTGCCAACTCAGCAGGGGTGTAGAGCTCTCTAAATGTCGGGGCGAGGGCAAAGCGCCTCAAGATCTCCAAGTCCTCGTTGCTACCTTCAATCAGATTCTCCTCCTCCACCACAAACCCGCTTCTGTTGATCAAGTCAAGATACTCACGGTGCCTGATCCGGTTCTGAAAGTGAAGGGAAGAATTGTACAGCTTCCATGCAGCAGGCGAATATTGGAGAAAATTGTATACGGAAATTTGACTGTCGAAGTACGAGTAGTGATCCTGGTAGTCAATTGTGAGACTCATGAGACCGTCGTCCTTCAGCAACCGATGGCACTCTTCGAGAATCAGGCGGACGTCGTGCGCGGAAATATGCTCCAACGTGTTAGTTGAGGTGATGAAGTCAATTGAAGCTCCTCTGAGCTCTGTCTTGCGGGCGTCACACGGCGCAAGATACTTAATGCCGTACCACTTTTCCAGCAGGAATACCCGGTCGCTTTTGCTACCTTCCTCGAAGCATTTGTCTGGGAATCTACTGATGTGGAGCTCATGTTGCAGGCGTTGGAACCTTCCTACGGTGTCGTTGACCAACTCAAATCTCAAAAGCTTGCGTTTATCCACTAGCGTCTGCCGTTCCACGCCAAATGCGTAGAAGGAAATGGGAATAATAAGATCCCAGCCGGCACCGAACTCATAAAACACTGTTTCTGCAATGTTTCGTCTACTGTACCGTCTAAACGCCTCAAAGTGCTTTCTTGCGCTAGTTACTATTTCCATAAACTTCTCATCGCTAGCGGGTAGGCTTTTCGTTACGTGCCTCTGGGCCCAATAGTTCATTTGTTCGCCATAAGGGACAAGAGAAAACGCTTGCTGCAGTAGTGCCTTGTATCTCCAATTTATCCGCGGCACCACTACCGCTCCCCCCTTTCAGCAAGCCAGGCTAATCTTCTGCCAACCCTCAACCAGCCTTGCCACGCGCTGCTGGGTTGGTTTCTTTCGCGGCGCTTCCCAAAGGACCGCCCTGCCGTACTGGCAATGTAAAGAGCAAACCTGTAGCAGCCCCAAGCAAAGCGCCAACAGGATGCTTGATGAGCCCAACTCCAGCTAGAGCTGCCACAGATACACAGAAAAAGCTTGCTAAGATCCCGAGGCCCAGTCCCTTCAAGGGTCCATGCTCCATGCGCCTAAAAGAGCGAATCCCATGCCAGAAAAAGGAGGCCGACCACCATACGAAAACCGCAAGTCCGATAAAACCCGTTCGTAACAGGAGTTCTGCATATTTATTGTGCACAAAGTGTTTCTCCCCGTAAATTACTCTCGCGTTGTCGGCGGCCCACTTGAATGAAACATACTTTGAGCCCATCCCGAAGCCGAATATCCCTTGAAGAGGATTCCCCATTGCCTGCTTAAAAATAGCCTCAGTTTCATCCAATCGTACAGTGGCAGTCATCGCCGCCCCGGGAGACTGCCCTAATGCCTGATGAAAAGCACGTAATCCCATACGCAGCCGATCTGAAGATGCTCCCAGGAAAGTTCGTTTCCATTCCCACGGGGTCCCAGCAAGCAACGACAGAAACAGTGATGATATCAGGGCTAAGACAGCCAATCCCACGGCAAAACGTGCAAATGAGAATATTTTTTTGCGGGAACCAGACAATATCAATATAAAAAGCAAGGATGCGAATATGCCTATCCATAGAGTCCTGGCCCAACTGATCAGTATTAAGAAGAAAAAGAGTATTAGCGCAAGGTACAATAATTTGGTGTGCGTGTTTCGTTGTCTATAGAGATAAAAAGCGAGCACAATAGGAAACAACAACCAGGCAAGCCGACTGACATTCCCTCCAGACAATTCAACTAACTCGCCAACGCTAGTAAACACAGCGCCCGGTACTATGCCCATCATCCATTGCCCTAGCCGAATAAGCGCGAATACCACTGAAAGAGCAAAGAACTTCCGAAGAAACGGCTTGATCCTGTCTTGGCGTTGGAACACGCACGTGCCAATGAAAAAAGCTAGGGGAAATATCGTAGCCTGAAGAAAGTCAGCCCAAAGCAGCCGGGCCTCGTTTCGGTAGATTCCACCGATAATGGCACTCACCACAAACCAAGCGAAGAGCAATAATAAGGGCAAATCCACAGGAGTCTTTCTCCGCAAGAGCCCTTCTCTGCGCAACAGCAGCGAAAAAGCAGTAGCCAGCAACACAGGATAGCTCAAGGCCATACCAACGATTGCCATAAAATCAATTCCATAGATGCGCACGCTCGGATAGAGCGGAAAGTAGGCAATAGCAAAGAACACTAACAGGCCGTTAACCGGCTTGGCGACGGCTATTAGAGTCGACACGAAGACCAATAAAGTGCACAACAGCACCAACAATACGTTTCCCCCCACAAGGATCGCAAGAGCTACAGCAAGAGCAAACAAAGTTCCTGCGAGAATGAAATAGTGCTGTGGTTTCAAGATCCTGCCCCAGCCCGATCTGCCGAAAAAAAATCAGCCGCATGCATGCGGTATTTCTCGCCGCGTCCGCCGACCAGGTCTCGCATAGAGTCCAAACAGATGCCCGCTTCTATAAAAACCTTTTCCGAAAAAGATACACACCGTACAGCATGTATTTGTAATAGATCTTGTCTCCGAGAATGCTTCTTACCCCTTTTTTCACATTAGCCAGCAGCGCCCATTTCAGAAGTCTCAGTACACTAAATTGCCTTGCCTGAATATATCTTATTATTTCCCGCTCAACATACCGTTGGTACTCTGTGTTGCGCGCATTGGAAATCCCACCGAGCCGATGCACCGCGACGGTACAATCTACATACTTGAATCGAAATAGACCTAACTGCCGTAGTCTTGCCCAGAAATACGTGTCCGCTCCTATGGCAAACAGCGTATTGTAGGGAATTGTCTTATAGATCGATGAAGCAATGAATGTGCCCTGGAAGGGCGGGTTGTACTTGGAAACATGATGCTGACTTGCTGGCAACACCCAATCGAGAAGTTCATCGTTCAGAGCCATCTTCATATTCCCAATAATGAGCAGAGGAGGTTGGGCCGTCTCAAAGCCTCCCTTAAACATCCGTTCAACCGAATCACTCGAGGAAAAGTAATCACCTTCATGCAGATATAGTGCGTAGTCACCAGTCGCGATGATGCTACCCTTATTCATGGCGTCGTAAAGGCCTTGATCCGGCTCGCTGATCCAATAGGCGATCTGCTCCTCATACTTCCTTACGATGTCGAGGGTTCCGTCGGTGGAGGCTCCGTCCACGATAATGTACTCAATATTGTCGTAGGTCTGGTTGAGGATACTCTGGATGGTCTGTTCCAGGTATTTTTCCCCATCGCGCACAACTGTGATGACGCTTACCAGAGGGCTTCCCGGTTCCGATTTCTTGTGGAACTGCCCCTTGGTGCGCAGTCCGCCCTCAATGCGATTCGAACCGAGTTCTGATGTCAACCCGCTTCGTTTTGGGATATGCACTTGCCATTGAGTCATCCTTTAAAGCACCCCCTCATAAACACCGTTGACTTTCATGGTCGGATGAATACCGAATCAGCATACAGGATAGATCCATCAATAGGACTCCTCGGCTCACGTGAATTTCCAGCGTATCTGAAACCGCAGGAAGTCACACGCCATTGATCCTGTTAAATTTACCATTGCGCGGCATCAAATCATCGGATTTTCAAAAATCCGTAGCTCCCCTCTACTTTGTTCCAGAGTTAGTTTCCTAATCGGAGTAAGTCTATGCAGCTTAATGGCATCCTGTATTGGCCAATCCCTAAGCTTGTAATTCTTGCCCAAAGAAAGATCCTGCGGTACGCTACTTAACTTCTGGTGCGTAGCAATCATCACCACCTTCAGCAACTTCTCCTTTGCCTGGTTATGAATACGGGTATTTATAGATCCCACTGTATCTCCCACTTTCGTCTTCACCCTTCCTTGAGTAATGACGGGGCCACCGTCAACGGTGTTAGACAGCTCGTGCAAAGTGAAACCAATATTTCGCAAATCACTGTTTAAAATGGCCCCCTCAGTAGTGCGAACCCCTCGATAATATGGTGATAAGCCCCAATGAATATTGATAGTCTGGAAGGATCCTTTATAGAGCCGCGAAGGTACAATCCGCGTACCGTATACAACTATCACTGCACCATCAGCTACCACTGTGGAGCGCAATTCCTTGAATTTTGTGAAGTAGACAGCTTTCACCTTCGGCATCTTTATCTCGGCGTTAATTAACAGTTTCCTACTGCGCTCGTTTATTGCTATATCTATCCACTCTCCCATCGACAGGTCCTTCACGTAGTGCCACAGACGATTCGAGAGTGGTAATTTTTGTTGCACATAGACCTCACTGAGCAAGTCTTCGGCATAGAGTGAAGCTACCAAATCATACCCATAGACAGCTGAAGCGATGAACGCTAATACTTTCCTTCCCATGTTGACCTGCCCCCGCTTCGTCGTTTGCCGATAATCATCTCCTCCCTATTACTGCAAGCAAGGAATTCCTATCTGCATTATCTAACACAAAGCGCCAAGAGATAAAGACGAAAATAATTAGATATGCCAGTGTGGCTATCACCTGAGGCAACATTCCTTTACCAAACACCCAGTTGGTAAACGATATTGCTGCTACCAGTCCTACAAAGGCGATCATTACCCTTAGAAGCCCATTTTCGACGAATACAGCGCGTTTGAAGCGCATAACTCTCCAAGATACGCCGAATAACAACACCAGTTCCAGACTTGCCCGCAAGGTCCAGGCTAAAGCCGCTCCTACGATACCCATTCTGCTAATGAGAAACCATGCCAAGCCGATATACACGGCGACATACGAGAGATAAATCTTCGCCCTCAGGTCAGGACGTCCAATTCCATCAAGGAGATATGCTGCCATGGTCGCCACGCCATTAAGCAGCATTCCAGCCGCGAGTATTTGAAAAATCAAGGCTCCTTTGTCTGCAAAATCGCTTCCAAGCCAAAACCGAAGGATGTCTCCAGAAAAAAGGATAAGGATAAACGCTATCGGCCCCATAACCAGCAGCATATGCTTCAAGCTACGAGCATAGAGCCGTGCCAGGTCTTTTTTGTCGAATGCTGCTACTGCACTAAAAGCCGGAAACAAGGTTGTAGTGAAACTCGCCGGTATAATCAAAACACGGGATACCACCTCATACGAGGCGGTGTAGTACGCTAAAGCCGCAACAGAGACAAGGGATGCGATGAGGAACCGGTCAAGGTATATAAGGACCGGAACAAGCATATTACATAAAGCTATCCACCCTCCATAAGCTAGGAGACTGCGCAACACACCAGCGTTTATACAGACCTGTTTCATCCGCGGAAAAACCTTAAACACAAGCATGAAATACACCAACCCAGTGACAAACCATGAGGTGGTTAAAAACAAGATAATACCAGGAAGCTGGAAACCCAGAAGCAGCGCAAAAAGCGGAATCAGGAAGACAAGTGAGTTTGCAGGTATTTTGACAGCATTGACTAGGCCAAAACGCTGGCCCGCCTCCAGGACGCCCCTCAAGCTTCCTGTATACATTACGATGGGAATAGAAACGCTCAGGATGTAAAAAACAATTTTTGTCTCTTCGACAATAGACTGGGAAAGACTCAAGACTTTTTCGACAAGCACAGGAGTTACTGCTATTAGAGCAATGCCGCCTACTACGCCCAGAACCGTTTGAAGGATAAGCGATGCCCAAACAATGCTCGGAAGGCGTTCTACTTCCCCCCTCCCTAATGCCTCTGCCACAAACCTTGTTGTGGCTCGGCCCAGGCCTAGGTCGAACATGCCGAAATATCCGAGAACAACCCAAGCAAGGGACAGCACCCCAAAACGCTCTACTCCCAAGCCATGAATAAGATGCGGGATGGCAACCACCGCTACTCCAAGGGGTATCACATACCCTAGGAAATTCAGGGCTGTGTTTCTTAGCAACAGACTACCTTTTATCTCAACTGCACTGTTTAGTTTTTCCATGGGAGGGTCTAACTTCAACTATGTTATCGAGAAGGGACATGCGTGCCAGCAAAGAAATCACATATGGCCGCACACACGTATCGGATTTCTTCTGTTCTGAGCCTAGCCGAAGAAGGCAGCGACAAACCATGCTCAAAGGCGCGGACTGAATTCTGTATCACTCCCGACACTCGACTATTATGACCGTTAAAACAGGGTTGCCGATGAATCGGATAGAAAAATCGCCTTACACCGATCTTTCGTGCTTCTAGAAAGCCTCCCAGCTTCTCTGGATCAGCAACCAAGATATTGACCCTGAAGGGCACTCGTTCGCTGTCGCGATCCACAGTCGGAAAGGTGACTTGGTTGACTTCAGCCAACAGCTCTCGATAGAAGTGTTCATTTTTCCGCTTCATCTCGACAATCTCTGCAAGCTTATCTAACTGCGCCAAGCCAATGCCGGCTTGAACATCAGTCAACCTGAAATTATATCCAAGGCGCGGATGAATGAACGATCCTCGTTCCAGCCGTCCCTGGTTCCTAAAATACAGGTGCGCCTCGGCTAGACCAGGATCGTTGGTCAGCACAGCCCCACCTTCTCCGGTAGTTATGGTCTTGTCGGCAAAAAAAGAGAGACACCCGAAATCGCCAAAGGTTCCAACATGTCTCCCCTTGTAGCTAACTCCTATGCCTTGTGCAGCGTCCTCTACAATTTTCAGGTTGTGACGCTTCGCGATATCTAGAATTGCATCCATTTTGGCCGCCTGACCATAGATGTGGACAGGCATAATTGCCTTGGTCCGCTTCGTGATCGCGGGTTCAATCAACTCCGGCAAGATATTGAAAGTTGCGCTGTCCACATCGACAAATACAGGAGTTGCACCAGTGAGCACGACAGCGGTCGCGCTGGCCAAAAATGTAAAATCGGGAACGATGACTTCATCCTCCTCTCTGATGCCTAGCAGCTTCAAGGCGGCGTACAGAGCCAGAGTTCCGTTTGGAGCCAAGCTAACATACCGAGCACCTGTAAGAGCGACGAGGCGTTTGACAAACTCCTGCGACCTAGCGCCTTCGGTGATCCATCCGCTGCGAAGGACCTCGTTCACCTGGAAAATCTCTTCCTGTCCCAAATAAGGCTCAAATTGTGGTATTGTCGTCCGCATGGTTGTGGCCTCCAACGGGACCAGCGTTACATTTCGACTCGAGAAACTAGGCAAAAAGTCTTTTATTTCGTTGTCTCAACATTCAGAGACATGAGCATTCCCTTTTCCTTGTCCATGTGAGGAAGGTAGGCTTGAGAGAAATCGTCATAATCCTTGTGAATCGTTTCCCTCCAATCGTATCGCCTGATGTCCCTGAAACCGACACTCTTTAGGAGTGTCTCCAACCTGGGGAAATCATAAGTTTGATAATGAATGTTGTACTCATGATCTTGTCGGCCGTGTAGTAGGCCCAAGAGCTCGTCGAGGTTTCCCGTCCTCTGGTACCATGCGAGGATTCGTGCAAAGTCAGGGACTGCCGTCCTCAGAATTCCTCCACGCTTGAGCACTCGGTACCATTCCTTGAGGACTTTCGTTTCTTCTCCGCGGCGGACGTGCTCAAGGACGTGGCAGTTGTAGAGCAGATCGACAGAGTCATCCTCAATTTGTGTCAGCTTGTCAGCAGGAGCCACGACGTCCACATGCGCCAACGCTCGAACATCAACATGAATGAAACCGGGGATATGCACGTCTCCACAACCAACATGAAGCATCAACTTGCCTGACTGCGGCGCTTTCATAGGTACTCATCACGATGTTCAAAATACCAAGTCACTGTACGGCGGATACCTTCATCGAGACTAACCCTAGGGAACCATCCGAGTCTATGCTTCATTCTTTCCACGTCGAGGATCTTTCTGGGTGCGCCGTCGGGCCGCGACGTGTCGTAGACAAAATTACCATTCCATCCCACGCTCGATTTGATCATTTCTGCCAGTTCTCGAATCGAGCATCCTTGTCCACTGCCCAGATTCAAGACTTCGATTTCTTTGTACCGCTCAGTTGACAGCACAACTCCCTCAGCTGCGTCCTCGACGTACATCCATTCCCGTATGGGCCGGCCTGTGCCCCAGATCTCGACCTCCTCAAGCCTTGTGCGCTTGGCGTCCATCACTTTGCGGATCAAGGCCCCGAGAGCATGGGAGCGAACAACGTCAAAGTGGTCTCTAGGCCCATACAAGTTGGGCAACACCAGGTGAATCGAGCGAAAGCCATGTTCCTGCTGGTAGGCCCAGGCCTGTGCCCACAAGGCTTTCCGAGGCATCCCGTAGGTCAATACTGTGGGATGCATCGGTCCGTCCCACCACTGCGGCTCGCTGTAGAGGTCTAACTCACCCGGATAGGTACAGTTCGGCATAATGTTGACGAATTTCTTCACGCCGCACCGGAAGGTAGCACGAATCAAGTTGAAGCCCAGCAACAGATTGTCTTCGTAAATCGCAACCGGGCATTGCGCGTTGTAAGCTATGCCGCCAACATGGGCGGCGCAATTCACGAGGACATCGGGTCTTGCCCGTTCCAGAAAGGCCGTGAGAGCGGACTCATCGCGGGCGTCCACGCCCGTGCGGCGGCTCGCCGCCTCCACTGCGTAGCCCTTCCCCTCAAAAGCGCCAACCACATTGGCGCCCAGAAAGCCATGGCCGCCAAGAACGAGAATCTTCTCCATCGCCAGCCCGTGCCTAGAGGTGAGCAAGCCCAGCGCCGTGGTGTGCCGCGGTTCCTTCCAGTAAAATCCTTTCGCGCTTCAGGTCCGCATCCACCATGATATGCACCAACTCCTTAAAGCTCGTCTTGGGTTGCCATCTCAACTTGCTTCTGGCTTTCCGCGAATCCCCTAGCAAATAATCCACATCAAGCGGGCGAATCAAACGAGCGTCAATTTCCACGTGCTGCCGCCAGGCCAACCCGGCGTAGCCAAACGCCTCCTCGACGAATTCCAGGACCGAATGCGAGTCGCCGGTGGCAATCACGTAGTCATCGGGTTCTTCTTGCTGAAGGATCCGCCACATAGCCTCAACAAACTCGGGCGCGTAGCCCCAATCTCGGTGTGCTTCGAGATTCCCCAGCATGACCTTGTTTTGCAGACCGAGTTTGATTCGCGCCACCGCCCGCGTGACCTTACGCGTTACAAAGGTTTCTCCGCGGCGCGGCGATTCGTGATTGAAAAGGATTCCGTTGGCGATCCACATCCGGTGACCTTCGCGATAAATTCGGCAGCAGTGGTAAGCACAGGCTTTAGCTGCTGCATAGGGGCTGCGCGGTGCCATCGGAGAGTGCTCATTTTGTGGCGGGGGTGTATTGCCAAAGACTTCGCTGCTGCACGCGTTATAAATTTTCGGCTGGATGCCCACCTCGCGCACACCCTCCAAAAGCCGGATCGTTCCCAGGACAATTGTATCGGCGGTATATTCGGGAATTTCAAAACTCACCATCACGTGGGTCTGAGCCGCCAAGTGATAAATTTCTCCTGGCTTGATCAGCCGCAGCAAGCGGGCCAACGAACTGCCATCGGTCAAATCACCCCGGAGGAATTCAAGACGGTTGGTGTCGAACGTGTCAAGCAAATGGTCAACCCGGCCCGTGTTGAAGGTACTTGCACGGCGCACCAGACCAAAGACCCGATAGCCTTTTTGCAGTAGGAGCTCCACCAAGTAGGAGCCGTCTTGTCCAGTGAGTCCAGTAATGAGTGCAACAGGTAGTGTCATCGCCCTTCGATGCCTTCCGCCGGGGACAACAGTGCCTTCGTTGTTAGCCGTCGCAGCGCGAGCGACTGGCCCATGATCTCCGCCGGTGCCGCCAGCCCAAAGCGTGTCAGCACCGTTGGCCCGATGTCGTAGATTTGATCTTTTTCGATTTGTGCGCCCCCCTGCCCATTCATCCACGGGCTAATGAAGATTCCATGCCAGTCGTGGTTCGCCTCATCTGGACCCCTGTCGTTCTCGAAAGTGTAAACGCTCCGCATGCCGACGCTCCCCACCGAGCGCCAGTGGAGGTCGGCGAAATAGACAATCAGGTCTGGGGGACAGCCATTGACCTCGCGGAAGAGCTCCACCGGCCGGTAGGCACACGTCCCCGGGGTGAGTGTCTCCAAACCAGCACGCAACTCTTCCAGTAGCGGTCCAACGGAATCGGCCTCGACAATCCTTTGCGGCTCCCGGCCTCGGACGTTCAGGAAAATACGGCCGTAGTAGCCGCCATCACCCCAGGCGCGCGTCCCCGACCAGTCAATATAGAGCTTGTGAATCGGGATGGGTTGGGCTGGATAGTCTTGCAAGGCCAGGTAGCCCTGCTCGATCAGCCATTCGTTCACGCACACACAGCCATCGAGCTTCTTGGCCCCGTGGTCGGAGACGAAAACCACTACACTCCAGTCCATTCCCACCTCACGTGGTAGCGGCTCTCGGCGAGCCGCCAGGCGCGGTAAGCTGCCTTTGCCTTGTCGTCGCATATGCGAGACTCAGCACCACCGAAAAGACCAGGGCATTCGCCGGCATCTGCAAGTTGAAGTCAGTCAAGGTGTGGGTCAGCAGCGCCACCAGGCTGCCGGCGCAGCCCAGCGCCGTCGTTCGCTCAAAATGATCCCCGGCATTGCGAAAACGGCAAAGAGTGCGCACGAGCAGGTAGAAGATCGATCCAAGTAGAGAGGTTCCGTCCCTCCGAAGGCAAGCACCGCGATAACCAAGGCACTGATGAGACCGATCTCACCGATTCGCGCCATACGCTTCTGGACATGCCAACCAGTGGTCAAGAGGGCTAGGTCTCGACTCCGACCCCACCTAGGTTTTCTCCGAAGTCCCCTCCCGGGAGCCGTAATAGTCGTACCGATAATAGCGGTAGTAATAGTAGTCATCGCTCCGCACATCCAGGTTGTTCAAGACCACTCCGATGACATTGGCGTCCACATCGCGAGCGTGGGACTGGGCCCGCTGGACCAACTCCCGTGGAGTGGCACCACCCTGCACTACGAGGACGATACCCTCAACCAGCGTCGCCAGGATGCGGCTGTCAGCTACGCCGAGCAGAGGCGGTGAGTCCAGAACGGTAAACTTGTACACCGCCATCGCCTCGCGAATTAGCGTACGCATGCGCTCGGAGGACAGCAGCTCAGCGGGGTTCGGTGGCACCGGCCCGCAAGGCACCGCGTCAAGCCCAGCGACTCCCGTGGGTACCACGAGTGCCTGCCACTCCTGCTGGCCGGTCAAGTAACTGGCCAACCCTGAGCTGTCTTTGATCTCAAATGCCTTGTGGAGGCAGGGGCGGCGCATGTCCGCGTCGATGAGCAATACGCGCTGTCCCAACTGTGCCAGCGAAATCGCCAGGTTGAGGGAGATTGTGGTCTTGCCCTCGCTCGGCTGTGAGCTAGTGACAAGCAAAGAACGCGGCGGCCGTTCGGCGGTAGAGAGCAGGACCGAGGTGCGCAGGCTGCGAAAAGCCTCCGCCAGAGTCGAGTGCTGCTGACTGGCCTCGTCGATCCGATACCACGGCGTCGCCGGGGCACTCCTACCTGGCAACTCCATCTCCGCGGAGCCCTTGCCTCCACTAGTGAGCAACTTGCTGCCGCGGTCATAGAGACCATACACACCACCCCGGCGTCCGTTCAAAGACTCGACCGAAGGAATCAGTGCCAGGGCCGGTACCCGCAGGAACCGCTCCACATCTTCCGAAGTCTTCAGAGTATTGTCCAGGTATTCCTGGAGGAAGGCCGCCCCCACCCCCAGGCCTAGTCCCAAAATGATTGCTAAAGCTAGATTCAGCAGCGGCTTCGGTTTGGCGGGCTTCTCTGGGGGCTCAGCCGGATCGACAATCCGAATGTTGCTGGCCTTCAGGCCGGCCGAAACACCCGCTTCTCTCAGCCGCTGGAGCAAACCTTCATATAGCTGTCTGTTTGTTTCGACCTCGCGCTTGAGAATATTGTACTGAACCGACTTTTCGGCAACGAGATTGGCTTCCTCCTGTTGTACCTCGAAGGCTTGCCGAAGAAGATTCTCGCGCGTTACGGCGGCGAGGTAGTCGTTCCTGATCCGCTCAGCTGCCCGCTCGCGCTCCTGCGCCAGGGCGCCCTCAATTTCATCAATTTGGCTTTGCAACTCTTTGACCTTGGGGTAGTCAGGCGTAAAGGTAGTCAGCAAGTCAGCGTGTCTGCGCTTTAGCTCTGCCAGGGTCAGGCTCAGGTCTTGGATCAACTTGTTATCAAAAACTCCCGGCAAAGAGGCATATTCACCTGCCTCCAACAGGCTATATAGGGACTCCTTTTCGTAGCGAATGGCTTGCGCTCTCGTGAGCTCCTCCTGTAACCTCCGCAGCCGTTGGTTGACGATATTCTCAGCATTACCCTGCTCGCTCTCCAAAAAGAGCAGGCCATTTTCCCGCGCGTACCTTTGTAGTTCTTCCTCAGACTTTTCTAATCTCGCTTTCAAGCTCGACAATTGCTCGGTAAGCCACTCCGACGCCTTTTGGGTCGCCTCCCAGCGTGCCTCTAAGTTCTGCTCGATATAGTTATTTGCGAGAGTATTTACAACGCGGGCGGCCAATTCCGGGTCTTCCGACTCAAATCTCACTTCAACCAAACGACTGCGCTTAACTGGCTCAACCCCCAACCGATCCACAAAATTTTGAAGTGTTTTCTGAAAGGTCTGTCGGTCCACTCCGACATCCGCAGTCCCCACGGAAAAGATTTGTCCTTTTTCCGCTGGTTCCTCGTCCCCCTCGCTAGATGAAATCCAACTCCTCCACCAGGGCGGCGGAGGATTGAACTCCTCCAGTTCGTACAGACTGAGTTCCTCGATGACCCTCCGAGCGAGACTATCACTCCCCAAAATCTTGTACTGAGTTTCCAGGTAAGTATCAGAAACACTCTCAAGTTGAAAAACTTCCTCTAGAGTAACTAGGTCAGGATTTTCCTTTCGGATTTCGAGCATGGCTACCGCTCGGTAAATCGGCGTCTGCTTCAGCGTCCCGATGAGGACGACCGTAAAGAGTACAAAGAAGATGGTCAGAATAGTCCAGCGGCGCTTCCAAAGAACGCGCCAGTAGGCGCGGAGGTCGGGAGCCTCCTCCATTTCCACCGTCTCGAAGCGGGCGGGTACGTACGAGCGACGCCGCTCTAACGCTCGAGAGGCAGATCCAGAGCGCTCAGGCTGCTCTTTCCGGACTTCGTCGTCCATTCTTACCTCCGGAAGATGACCACGCCGCTCACAATGGAAATCGCCGCTTCGGCTGCCCGGTAGAGACCGCTGCGGGCCGCGCTGTTAGGAATGTAAAGGATGTCTTTGGGCTGAAGCAATGGGTCAGGAGCTTTCCCGGCCAGAATTTTCCCCACATCAATAGGAATCTCAACACGTTCGCCGCTTTCCTCGTCCGTCCGGATAATTCGAGCCTGGCTCTTGGCCGCCGTCCTCGTCAGACCCTCACCTAAGGCAATGGCCTGAAGGACGGAAATGTTTTCGTTGCTCCTGAGAACAAAACCACCTGGCCTCTTCACCTCGCCCACGACGTATACGATCCCGGCCCGCGGCACCTTTACGATGTCGCCCGGGTAGATGGGGATGTTGAAGCGGGGATCCCCTGATTCAAGCAAAGCCTTCAAGTTGATTTCGATGCCTTCTTGAGCAGAAGAAGGCTCTTTTGCGGCTTCTGTGACCTCTGGCGTGGGGGTAACCGAAGTAGCCTCGTTTGTGCTTTGTGTTGAAGGGTTTGTTAAGCCGTAGAAGCTGGCCTCACGCATCACAATGACGGTATCCCCGGCATCTTCGGCCAGCCCCTCAGCCATGGAGAGGATCTCAAGCAGCGTCTTCGTCCCTCGAATTTGATACACCCCGGGCCGCTCCACTGCCCCAAAGACAGACACCGGATGGCTGACCATGTCTTTGACATAGACCCCGACGTGCGGATCATTCATGTAGGTCCGCCGGAGTAGTTCCTGAAGGACGAGCTCGAGCTCTCTTGGGGTCAGGCCCGCGGCTTGCACACCGCCCAGCAGGGGTAGGTAGATTTCCCCGCCTCCAGTCACCCGAACCGTACGGTTGAGCTCGGGAGCTTCAAAGACGGTAATCTCAACCAGGTCTTCCGGTCCTATGCGGTACTCTTGGAGGGAGAAACTGGAGACCGGCTGCGAAGAGCCCAACAACTCCTGCATGCGGCGGTTCCAGTCCTCAGTCGTTTCAAGCTCTGCGGGGGGAGGGGAGACGCGCTGAGGCTCCTGTTTGCTTTGCGCCCCAGCGGGGACTCCGATTAGGCAAACAAGGAGGCAGGAAACAAGAAGGATTAGGAGCTGCAGCCTGTCCCTACTGGCCCCGAGACCAATCCGAAAAAAGTTAGCCCTTCGTTGAAACCGAGGTCCCATAGGGGTCGCCCTTTGAAACCAACACACCACCCACTTCTTCACCCATGAGCCCCTTTCTTGCTACCTCCCCCTTGAGAGCCTGGGACTCCGGGTGACGGCAAAGGGAGCTTTCTCGCTCCACTTCGGGATCCTAGCGCTTGCGTTACCCTAGGACAGAACCGATCAACGCTGGGCGCAAGCCTGAGCTGTCGTACTCGAAGGACTGACAGCCGTGACGAACTCACACAACTCGTCCACTTCGTCGTCAGCCTGCATGTTGGCGATCACGACCGCCAGCGGGATCGTTATGCCCACACTAATCGCTACTGCGATCCCGACAGCCGCACCTTGGCTGATATCGTGACTCCCAGCACCTACCGGTCCCGGGTTAGGATTCGACGATACCTCGAACTTCATTGTCCTGCCCGCAGGCACGATCATGGACCGATTGGTTCCCTGAACTTCGATGTTCCCCTCGCTCGAAGCCACGACAACCGCGTTCTCTTCCACCACGACCTCGTAGAGGGCCTTTTCGGTCGGACGGACCCACAGACCGAGGGCGTTGACGGAAATCTGGCTGGCATTTCCACTCCGCATCGCGGCCATACCCCGAGTCAAAACTACCGCGACCTCTTGGTCTAGCCTGTGGATTGCGGCAGAACTCGCTGGGCCCAGGTGGATCTGGTCACCCTGTGAAAGCTCAACCAGGGCCAAACCATTGTCGTTTGTAGTCAGGGTGTCACCAGGGAATATAGTGGTCTCGAGCTTCAATTCTGTCCCATTAAGAAGACTCGTCCCCGTACGAGGAACAGCCTTCCCAATCGGATTGGCTCCCTGGACTGGAAGGGAAACAAGCGTGACGATCACTAAGACTGTAACGGCTATCCTGGCTCGACTGGTCATGGCTAACCTCCCCTTTGTATGCGTTCACTAGAGTGGCGGCCTTGGCCACAGTAGAACCGAATCAAGGCCTGCCTGTCAAGTAATAAATTACAGATTGGGTCTTGGCCTCCCCTTTGCTAAGCAGGCTTAGCGGCTGGGCGCTGGACTCGGCCGGGGGGCAAGGGGCAGACGGCCTGGCTGAGGTAAATCCCTATCCCTGGATACAGGAAGCCTAGGGACCAGAAGGGCTTACGGGCAGAACTTCCGGATCGTCGTTGTTGGCAATAGCGAATCCGGCTCCGATTGCTCCCGCCACAGCAACCAAAGCAATGAAAATTATGGCTTCATCCCCGATAGATACCGCATTATGGGCTCCAGATCCAATTCGCCCTTCAGGTCTCGTGGTCGTCACCACAAGCTTCACCATCTGGCCGGGAGGAACCACGACGGAACGATTGCTCGCCCGAACCGTCAGGGTCCCCTCCTGCGAAGCAACGATCACCGTATTCCCTACGCTCGTCACCTCATACGTTGCCAAGTCGGCAGGTTCAATCTGAAGCCCTTGCACGGTCACCGAAATCTCTTGCCCGCGCCCGCTGCGGGCAAGAATCATGCCGCCGTCTAGTCTAACCAAGAGGCGGCCGTCAGCCGCAAGCAGCGTTGCCGAACTCGAAGGACCGAGGTGAACCTGGTCACCATGGGAAAGGAGAACCAGGGCAAAGCTCTCGGCGCGGGTTCGAACGTTGTCACCCGAGAATACGGTTGTTTCCAGGTGTAAATCGATCCCGTTGAGCAAACTGCTTCCCGACCGAGTGATCACTTTCCCCACGGGTTGCCCAGAACCGAAAAGAGGAAGCTGGACGAGAAGGACTACCAGCCCCATCGCGATAGGAGCCCTTCGGCAAGAGTGTCTCATCAGCCCCCTCCAGGTAGGCACTCGATCTCAGCCAGCCCTTTCTATGCCTCCAAACGAGCCAAAGTCAAGCGTTTTCCTGCTTCCACTCAGAATTCCCCTATTGTTCTTGTTCGACAATCTGCTCCACTGCCGCATCAATTTGGGCACGAGGAATTCTTTCCCGGAGAACCGCGAACTCCGGGCTGTCTCGGGTGAGTAGCTCGTAGGGCAATCCCTGCACGGAATAGCGAACCAGCTCGTTCATGACCGCCTCTACGCGACTGCCGTAACTCCTGTGCGTCTGCCACAACAAGGCGGACAGGCCTTGCTGATTCTCTTGCAGCCGACGGAGAAACCGGATTCCTTCCCGCGGATCATATCCGGCCCGCGCCATGTACCAAAGGGCCAAGCGGTCAGCTTGCTCTTCCAGATCCCGCTGATACCCCCGCTGGATGGCCGACTCGACGATGTATCCCAACCCGGCCGTGGCCCAACGGAGGACGAGTAATTTCTTGCGATGGTAGAGGTACTCCCGCCAAGCGTGTTCTTGGGTTACGTGAGCGATTTCGTGGGCAATGGCGAAAGCCAGTTGGGCTTCGTTGTCCACCAGTTCGAAAAGACCGGTATGAATGACCACCACTCCCCCGGGGAAAGCGGAGGCTTGCGGCCGTTCATGGACAACCACCAGAAACCAAAAATTGTGCCCCAGGCGGCCGGCCGAGTCGTTGGGGAGGAGCTGTTTGCCCAGCCGGTCCACATAAAGCTGCAACTCAGGATCATCAAGCACGGTGTAGCGGTTCTTGTCGACCTTCAAGACAACCGGACCCGCTTCGGCTTCCGGGGGGACGAGCATTACAGGTTGATATTTTTCATAGAGACTCCCCTCCCTCTCGTCCAGAGAATTCGTCCAGGCCGACAGTTCCTTGACCTCTACCAATCCTGCCTCCGTCCACAGTCCCCGATACTGGACAAACAATCCGGTCTGGAGCTCTTCGAGCCTATCCAGCGATTCCAGCTCTTCTCTTTTTGGCCGAGTCAGCTGAGTCCCCTCTGTGATCAACAGTGGCCGCCCATCGGCGATCAGTACGATGCCCTCCGGCGTATCTCGTTCTTCCTCGATAACGGCCGTCCCCTCGGCTTCTCTCTCAAGATCCGTCAGTAGGACAATCCGTTCTGCTCGCATCGTTTGAGTGGCTGGATCGAAAACTCCCGTCACTTTGACTTCTGATCCAACCACAAGACGACCCAAGTAGGAGTGCCCCCTCTCAAGGAGTGTAGCCGATGACGCGCCCGTAACCCGCATCCCCTGCTCCAACCTGAAATCTCCACCAGGAAGAACTTCGATGACGTAACCTTGAATCGTTCGTTCGGACGGGAACCCCCTGGTCTGCCCGATCAGACAGGCGAAGGCCACGACAAGTCCGGCAACCGTAAGGCAGCGGGGCTTCATAGACATGCTGGGGTGTATTTTCTCACATCCCTGGCTCCATGGCCGTTTCGACTCTTCCCGCAAGGGCCAAGAATAGGGGTCTCCATGAATTTGCCTGGCCCGGGCCCCGGCCGACTTTTCTGCTTGACGGGACTCCGTGGCGTGGTAGAGAATTGACTCACGTAGTTCGAGACTTCCCCTCGCCAGTCCCTGCAAATAGTCTGGTCTTTACCGAACAGCCTGTTCAGTCCAGGGCATCACTCACAAACAATATCTCCAACGATGTTGCCTGTTTCGGGGTCTAGCCGCTTGACCGGAATCGGTCTCTTTCCTAGAGGACAAGGACAATTCTTGTCCCCCTCTTCACAAGGGGGAGGGTAGCGCATGACTTCAACTTCTTCATGGCCTTCCGGTACGTAGCTCAGGTCGGGCCGATGGACGAACAACTCGTTGTACTGGCGTTTGATTGTCTTGTCGAATGTGTTGAGGATTGACTGTGCGTCTTGTCGTCCATGAGCCTTTTCCAACATCGCCGGGAAGGATAGGTCAGCCGGTGCCAGGTCGGCCCAGTCCTCTTGGGGCAGCGACAGCACGTAGGCGGGTTGCTCAGTGCCACTCACAATGACGTACCAGAAGCTCCACGACGGCCAATTAGTCTTCTCGATTGCCGCCTTGGTCTTGCCGACGGCGTTCAGGAACTTGGGTATCGAAGCACCGCCCTCTAGGTGGAATGTAAGCACAACACTGAGCGGCCACGGTCCTTCCCCTGGAAAGCCCTCCGGCGGCCGACTGAGGTTGGCGAGAAACACGACGAGTTGACTATTGACCGATTCCACATACTGGCCGGCAGTAGCGTAGAAATGGGCCTCATCTTCGGCCAGCGATACCGACGGGTTGTCGAAGTCCGACCACTTGTGCCCGAACGTCCCCACCATGTACTGGCCGAACCGCTCCCCGGTCTGGATTTGCCATGTATTCCACGTCCAACTGTCCCCTTGCGCGCGGTGCCAGGCAATATGCTCCCTGTAGGCTTCTTCAAACTGCGGAGCCATCCCCATCTTGGGTTTTACAAAGTACACTCGTGCAACCACTCCAAGTTCCTCTTGTGCCGGCACTGGCAAGGCCAGCAGCAAGACTGACGCTACAACTAGATAGATACCTGTCCTACGCATGGATGGCCTCCTCTCCTCAGGTAATTGATTGGGGAAAACCGACTTGGGCGGCTACTCTAGTCCTATCACTTGGTGGGTGTCAATTGGATATCAGGGAGCGCAGATCGTAGACGCCGAAATGAAGTTCGCACGGCGGGACGATGCCGGACGAAGAGAAGAGCGGATCGAGCAGATCACTTTCTACTTTCGCCGCACCGACGCCGGGTGGAAAATAACCGAAATCAGCCCTCGCTCCTTTTTCCTTCCTTAGCGGAAGTCTTAACGGGCCGGCGTAAAGCAAATTCCTAGCCTTTCATTCGTGTATCCCTGCTCTTCCCCTTGAGGGTGGAGATGTGTATCATCAGCGGCTCGATCCACCTGAGAGCTAGGCTGCTTCGCCAAGGATACAATGGTCGAAAGAAGATGGCTGAATCTGTCGATTCGAATTGGAATCTCACTGGGTCTCCTCTATTGCATCTATTTGGTATCCACGCGCGCTGTCGCCTTCTGGCATTTCAGCTATGGGGAGAGTCCGGGAGGAATCCGCCAAGCCATCGAGTGGGATCCCGGCAATCCCATGTACTACGCCGCGCTGGCCCGGGTTCTGGAACGGTCCCCTCAAGGAGCAGATCTCGATGAGGTGATTGCCCTGTTTGAGCGGGCGACCGAGCTGAGCCCTCACCGGGCCCGCTACTGGGCGGAACTGGGGGGCGCCTATGAATTAAGAGGGCGGGCCGAGGAGGCCGAAGGGGCCTATGAACGAGCCCGGGATCTATTCCCGAATTCCCCGAGAATCAACTGGCGACTGGGCAACTTCTATTTGCGAGCCGGAAAGATCTCCGAAGCCTTGCGAGCCTTCGAGAAAGTGCTGCTGGGAGATCCCTCCTTGCGGCGACAAACATTTGATCTCGCCTGGCGCGCTACGGATGACGCCGAGCTCATCTTACGAGAGATGATTCCCACCGACGAAAAGATCGTCCTCCAATACCTCAACTATCTAGCTCAAAGCGAACGGGTCGAACCGGTGAACCAAGTTTGGACTCATCTACTCGCGCTCGACGCCCCCTTTGAGCCCAGGGCCGCTTTTCCCTACCTCGATGCTCTGATCCGAAAGCGTCAGGTCGCCCGGTTGAACGAAGTCTGGCAGACCTTGGCGCAACGGAATCCCAATCGGATCCGCCGGCGGCGCTTTGAATCCACCCTCCTCACGAACGGGGACTTTGAGAGTGAAATCTTGAACGGCGGCCTCGGCTGGCGGATTCAAGCGGTGGAAGGCGTCGTCGTGCGCGTGGATAGCCTAGACTTTTTTGACGGCACCCATTCTCTGCAGATTTGGTTCGACGGAGAACACAACCTCAACTACCACCATATCTGGCAGTATGTGCCGGTCAAACCCAGCACGATGTATCGCTTCCTGGGTTATCTGCGGGCCAAGGAGGTGACAACGGATAGCGGCCTGCGATTTCAAGTTTTCGACGCCTACGACCCCAGTCAGCTGTTCCTCGAATCGGAGAACCGGGTGGGAACCTCCAGTTGGTCCCCCGAACAATTTGAGTTTGAAACCGGACCGGAGACTGAGCTCCTCCTGATCCGGATCGCGCGACCCCCGAGCAGGAAATTCGACAACAAGATTGCGGGCACAGTGTGGGTAGACCGGTTGAGCTTGGTCGCTATTGAATAGATCTTCCTGTAAGAGCGAACTCAAGAATCTCCTTGTAATTCATGAGCTTACCTCCTTAGAGTGTGAGTCCCTTTGGCAGCCAATTGTCCCTTCGGGCCGGCTTTGGCGGGAAAAGTCTCTTGCAGCTTGGCTGAGGGACTCTGAGATGGAGGCCGAATGAACAACTCACGCTTGCGGCTGGTGGGACTATGGATTCTGGCCACGACGCTGGCGGTGCTTTCGGCGGCTGCCGGACACCCGGAGGAAATTCTGCCCAAGGTACGTGACTATCGGCAGGCCCACGCGGCGGAAATCTTGGCGGAACTGGCGGCGCTGCTGCGTCTGCCTAACCTAGCCGCCGACCTCGACGACATCCGGCGCAACGCCGAGGCCCTCCGGGCGATGATGGAGCGCCGCGGCATCCGCACCGAGTTGCTGCCCACGGCCGGCGGGCGCCCGGTCGTCTACGGGGAGCTCCTGGTGCCCGGCGCCACCACCACTCTGCTCTTCTACGGCCACTACGACGGCCAGCCGGTGGAGCCGTCGGCCTGGCACTCACCCCCTTTTGAGCCCACCCTGCGCGCCGGCGCGGGGCCGACGGCGGAGGTGATTCCCTTGCCCGGGCCGGGCCAGCCGGTCGGGAACGAGTGGCGGCTCTATGCCCGCTCGGCGGCTGACGACAAATCGCCCCTCGTGGCCCTGCTGGCGGCGCTCGATGCCCTGCGGGCCCAGGGGGTCGAGCCGCGAGTCAACCTGAAATTCCTCTTCGAGGGCGAAGAGGAAGCCGGCTCGCCCCACCTGGAGGAGTTCATCCCCCGGGAACGGCAACGGCTGGCCGCCGACTTGCTGATCATCGCCGACGGCCCCGTGCACCAGAGCGACCGCCCCACGGTCTTCTTCGGCGCGCGCGGCATCATGACGCTGACGCTCACCGTCTATGGGCCCAGCGAGCCCTTGCACAGCGGCCACTACGGCAACTGGGCCCCCAACCCCGCGCAGCGGCTGGCCGCCCTGCTGGCCACCATGGAAGACGACGACGGCCGCGTCACCCTCGCCGGCTTCTATGACGACGTCGAGCCGCTGAGCGAGCGGGAACGGGAAGCGCTGGCTGCCATTCCCCCGGTGGAGGACTCCCTTGAGCAGCGCTACGCCATCGCCCGGCCGGAAGGCCGCGGGCGCCGCCTGGCCGAGTTGATTGCCCTACCCTCGCTGAACATTCGCGGCCTGCGCAGCGGCTGGGTAGGCGAGCAGGCCCGCACCCTGGTCCCCGCCACCGCCACGGCCGAGCTCGACGTCCGCCTGGTGAAAGGAAATGATCACCGGCGGATGTACGAAAAGATTCTCGCCCACATCCGGGCGCAAGGTTGGACCGTGTTCGACCGCGAGCCCACCCTGGAAGAAAGACGGCAGCACGCCCGCGTGGTTCGGGTGGAAAAGCACGGCGGCTACAACGCCGTGCGCACCCCGATGGACCTCCCCATTGCTCAACAACTAATTGCCGCAGTCGAACGGGGAACGGGCGAGCCACTGGTCAAGCTACCCACCCTGGGGGGCTCGGGGCCACTGCACTATTTCGAGGAGTTGGGGATTCCCAGCGCCGGGGTTCCCATCGTCAACTTCGACAACCACCAGCACGCCCCCGACGAAAACCTGCGCCTGGGCCACTTCTTCCGGGGCATCGACATCTTCGCCTCTTTGCTTTGGTGGGAAGACTAGCCGAGCGGGAATTCCGCCTGCCAAGCCGCTGCCTGCCGTGGGCTTCCATGCTTCTGGGGTGAATGGAACCCTGCCGCCCGGTTGCTTGACCCTTCCCAGGGGGGCGGCTATGATGGGCGCGCTTTCCAGTTCCCCAACGGAGGGTCGGCATGGCGAGAAGAAAAAGCGCATTGAAGGCGGTGGCCGTCGCCATTGGACGCATGGCCGGCCGCACGCACGCGCGGGCCCGGCGAGCGCGCAAGGCCGCGGAAACGGCCCGGAAGCGAGCGCGCAAGCTAGCCCGCCGGGCGCGGAAGCGCTTGCGTCGCTAAGAGGGGAAAGATGAAGGGCGTGGTTCTGGCCGGCGGCACCGGGTCGCGGCTCCATCCCTTGACCCGCGTCACCAACAAGCACCTGCTGCCGGTCTACAATCAGCCCATGATCTTCTACCCCGTCCAGACCCTGGTGAACGCCGGCATCCAGAATATCCTGGTCGTCACCGGGGGGCAGAACGCCGGCGAGTTCCTGCGGCTGCTCTCCAACGGCAAGGACTTCGGCCTGAAACACATCAACTACACCTACCAGGAGGGCGAAGGGGGCATCGCCGACGCGCTGCGCCTGGCCGAGCACTTCATCGAGGGCGAGAGGGTCTGTGTCATCCTGGGGGACAACATCATCGAGAACAATATCTGCGAGGCGGTAGAGCGCTTCCAGCGGCAGGAGCGCGGGGCGCACATCATCCTGAAAGAAGTGGACGACCCGGAGCGCTTCGGCTGCCCGGAGATTCGCGAGACCCGCATCGTCGCCATCGAGGAGAAACCCAAGCAACCCAAGTCTCGCTACGCGGTCACCGGGATGTACTTCTTCGATGGAACCGTATTCGAGAAGATCCGCCGCCTGCAACCGAGCTGGCGCGGCGAGCTGGAGATCACCGACGTGAACAATATGTACCTGGCGGAGGGCTCGCTCACCTTCAGCGTGCTCGACGGCTGGTGGACGGACGCCGGCACCTTCGAGTCGCTCCGCCGGGCCTCGAACCTGGTGGCCGAGACCGGGGCCAACAAGCTGACTCAACCCGCCCGGGCGCCAAGAAGGTGAAGCCGTGATCGCGGGCGTGCGAGTGAAGGACTTGCGCGTGATCCCCGATGAGCGCGGCCGGCTGATGGAGATTCTGCGCTCGGACGATGAGCTCTTCCAGAAATTCGGCCAGCTCTATATGACCACCGCCTATCCCGGGGTGGTGAAGGGCTGGCACTACCACCAGAAGCAGGTGGACAACTTCGCCGTGGTCAAGGGGATGATCAAGCTGGTGCTCTACGACCGCCGGGAGGACTCGCCCACCCGGGGCGAGGTGAACGAGTTCTTCCTCGGCGACCGCAACCCGCAGCTCGTGCAGATTCCCGCCTTGGTCCTGCACGGCTTCAAGGGGGTGGGCACGGAAGAGGCCATCGTGATCAACTGCCCCACCGAGCTCTACCACTATAAGGAGCCCGATGAATTCCGCATCGACCCCTTCAGCGGCGAAGTGCCCTACGACTGGGCCCTCAAGATGAAATAGGGGCGTCGTGAAACTGTTGATTACGGGCGGAGCGGGGTTCATCGGGTCGAACTTTATCCGCTACCTGCTCACCGAGCACGCGGACTCGCAAGTCATCAACCTCGATAAGCTCACCTACGCCGGCAACCTCGAAAACCTGGGGGACCTGGCCGACGCTCCCGAGTTCAAGTCCCGCTACCGATTCCTCCACGGCGACATCGCCGACCGGGACACCTTGCCCGAGGTGTTCCGGGAAAGGTTTGACGCCGTCATCAACTTCGCTGCCGAAACCCACGTGGACCGCAGCCTGGAAGACGCCACCCCCTTCCTGCGGACCAACGTCCTAGGCACGCAGGCGCTGCTGGAGGCGGCGCGTCAGCGCGGCGTCCAGCGCTTCCTTCAAATCAGTACGGACGAAGTTTACGGCAGTGCGCCGGAGGGAGTCGCCTTCACCGATGAGGCGCCCTTGCGCCCCTCCAGCCCCTATGCGGCCAGCAAGGCGGCCGCCGACCTGCTGGTCCAGAGCTACGTCCGCACCTACAATTTCCCCGCCCTCATCCTACGCTGCTCAAACAACTACGGGCCCTACCAGTTCCCCGAGAAGCTCATCCCGCTGATGATCGCCAACGCCCTAGAGGACAAGCCGCTCCCCGTCTATGGCGACGGGCTGAACGTGCGCGATTGGATTTGCGTCGAGGACCACTGCCGCGCCATCCACCGGGCGCTCGGGCAGGGCCGGGTCGGCGAGGTCTACAACATCGGCGGCGTGGCGCTGAAGACCAACCTGGAAGTGGTGCGCACCCTGCTCAAGCGGCTCGGCAAGCCCGAATCGCTCATCACCTTCGTGGCCGACCGGCCCGGGCACGACCGCCGCTACGCGCTCGACAGCTCGAGGCTGCGCCGGGAGCTGGGCTGGTCGCCCGGCCACAGCTTCGAGGAAGGCTTGCAGCGCACCGTGGACTGGTACCGCAGCCACGGCGAGTGGCTCGCCCGTTGCCGCAGCGGCGCCTACCGCGACTACTACC
>JALLOH010000069.1 GCA_027717655.1 Acidobacteriia bacterium AH_259_A11_L15 | reverse complement strand
CGTCTTGACCAAGCTGGACGGCACCGCCAAGGGCGGCATCGTTGTCGCCATCGCCCGCACCCTCGGCCTGCCCATCCGTTACCTGGGCATCGGCGAAAAAGCCGACGACCTGCTTGACTTCGACGCCGAAGCCTACGTGGCTTCCCTCTTCGATTGAGCAATGCCCACCCACGTAGAAACCGCCGCCCGCACTGACCACGAATGGATGGACCGGGCCCTAGAGCTGGCCGCGCGCGGCGAAGCGCTCGCCAGCCCCAACCCTATGGTCGGCGCCGTAGTGGTGCGTGACGCTGAGGAACTCGCCCGCGCCTTTCATACCTACGCCGGCGTCCGCCACGCCGAGGTCCTGGCCCTGGAGAAGGCCGGTCCCGCGGCGCGGGACGCCACGCTCTACACCAACCTCGAGCCCTGTTCCCACCGCGGGCGCACCGGCCCGTGCGTCGAAGCCATCTTGCAGGCGGGCGTCGCTCGCCTGGTGGCCGCTATACCCGACCCCAACCCGCAGGTCAACGGCCAGGGATTCGACCGCCTGCGCGCCGCCGGGGTGGAAGTGCTCACCGGGGTGCGGGAAGAGGAAGCCCGGCGGTTGAACGAAGCCTTCGCCTGCTGGGTGCGCACCGGGCGCCCGCTGGTGACGCTCAAGGCCGGGATGACCCTCGACGCCAAGATCGCTCCCCCGCCTTCGCCAGAGGCTCCGGCGGGGCAAGCCGCTGCCCATCGCTGGATTACCTCGGAAGAATCGCGGGCTCAGGTACAGCGCCTGCGCCACCAGCACGACGCCGTCCTCACCGGCATCGGCACCGTCCTGGCCGACGACCCGCTCCTTACCGACCGCTGCGGGCGCCCCCGTCGCCGGCCGCTGCTCCGCGTGGTCCTTGACGCCGGATTGCGTCTGCCCCTCGATTCGCAACTGGTCCGCACCGCGCAGGACGACCTGCTGGTCTTTTGCGGGGAAGACATCTGGATGGGCAAGCGCGCCAAACTCGAAGAGCGCGGCATCGAGGTCATCGAGCTCAAGGAATCCGCCGGGCGCATCAGCTTGGTGGCGGTCCTGCAAAAGCTCGCCCAGCGCCAAATCACCAGCGTGACGCTGGAAGCCGGCACCCGCCTCTGCACCTACGCCCTCGCCACCGATTGCGTGGACAAAGTCTGGCTGTTCTATGCCTCTTATTTCCTCGGCGAAGAGGCCGTGCCGTTCTTGACCAGCCCGAAGTCCGAACTTGTCCCGAGCGAAGTCGAGGGAGCCCGAAGCACCAGCCCCGGCCTTTCCTTGCTCCACTACCGCCTCCACCGCTTCGGCCCCGACTTCGCCCTAGAGGGTTACCTCCGCGATGTTTACCGGGATTATTGAAGAAGTCGGCACCGTGGCCGAGCTGGCCACCGACCGGACAGGTAGCAGCGCCGGCGGGCCTTCCCTCCGACTTGTCCCGAGCGACGTCGAGGGAAGCCCGCAGGGTGCAGGAGGGCGGCTGCGCATCGAGGCCTCTCGCATGCTGGCGAAGCTGGAGGTGGGCTCCAGCATCGCGGTCAGCGGCTGCTGCCTGACCGTGACTGAGAAGGCCGAGAGCAGCTTCATCTGCGATCTCTCACCGGAGACGTTGGAGCGCACCGGCTTTCGGCGACTGCAACCCCGCGCCCAGGTGAACCTGGAAGCGCCGCTGACCCTGAGCCAACCTCTCGGCGGCCACATCGTGCAGGGACACGTGGACGGCACCGGCATTCTCGTCGCCCTCACAGCGGCCGGCCTGCCCGCCGACTTGTCCCGAGCGACGTCGAGGGAAGCCTCGGCGAAGGCGGGTGACGGGAACTACTGGCTGGAGGTGGAGGTGCCGGCCGAGCTGACCCGCTACCTGGTCGAGAAAGGCTCGGTGGCCGTCGAAGGCATCAGCTTAACGGTGGCGGCCCTCGCGGGCACGCGCCTCCGCATCGCCATCATCCCCTCCACCTACGAAAACACCAACCTGCGCACCCTCCAGCCCGGCGACCCGGTCAACCTCGAGTGCGACCTCCTGGCCAAGTACTTGGAAAAGCTGCTGCTCGAGCGCCCCCCGGCAACCTCCGCGAAGAAACCCGCCAGCAAGCTCACCCTCGAGCGCCTGCGCGAACAAGGCTTCTAGGCGGTTCGCCCGGCATGTGCCGTTTTTCCTGTCATTCTGAGCCCCAAAGCTTCAGGGCGAAGAATCTCAACGTTGAGATCCTTCGCTTCGTCCCGCAGTCGCGGGACTCTGCTCAGGATGACAGGAAAGTGGGGCTGTGCTTAGGCGCGGATGGTTTCCAGGCCGTGGCCGCGGGGCCCGGTCTCGTTCCGCCACAGCAGGAAAGCAAAGACCAGCGCCCCCGCCCCCAGCACGGTGAACTGGCGGGCCTGGGCGAGGCCGTTCTGGCCGGTGGTGGCGTCGAGGACGAGCAGAATCTCCTGGGGGGCGCCGGGGACGAGCTTGCCGGCGGTGCGTTTCATCTTCTCGAGCTCGGCCATCAGGTTGGACTTGGTGTGCAGGCGGCCGGCGGTGTCGACCAGCACGTCGTCGAGCCCGCGAGCCCGGGCGGCGTTGACGGCGTCGTAGACCACGGCGGCCGGGTCGGCGCCGGGCTTCTGCCGCAGCAGTTCGGCTTGGAGCCGCTGGGCCCAGACTTCGAGTTGCTCGCCGGCGGCGGCCCGGAAGGTATCGGCGGCGCAAAGCAGCACGCGGTGGCCTTCGGCCTGCCAGCGGTGGGCGAGCTTGGCGATGGTGGTGGTCTTGCCGGTGCCGTTGACCCCCACAAGAAAAACTACGTGAGGTTTTCCCTCCGGAGAGTGCACGGGCGGGGTGGCGGCGCGGAGCAGGGAAGTGAGCTCCTCCCGCAGGGCCTGGCGCAAGGCGGTGACGTCGGCAAGCTCCTGGCGCTCGAGGCGCTGGCGGAGGCGGTCGAGGAGTTCGGCGGTAGTCTCAACGCCCAGGTCGGCGGCGAGCAGGGCGGCTTCGAGTTGGGCGAAGGCCGCGGGGTCGATTTCCTTGCGGCCCAGGAAGATATCGTCCACCCGTTGGGTGAACTGCTCCCGGGTGCGGCTGACCGCCTGCTGCAGGCGTCCCCACCAGCCGCTCTTCTTTTGGGTTTCCGTCTCCGCCATTACTTCGCTCTGTGCCTATTCTAGCAGAGAGCGGCTGTTGCTTTCTGCGCCCCCGAGCCACAGCCGGCCAACCGCAGAGACGCAGAGAACGCAGAGAAGGTGCAGAGGGAGGGCGGGTTAGACTTCGACCATCTGGGGGGTGAGCTTGAGTTTGCCGGCTTCCACGGCGGCGAAGAGGGCGTCGACGACCGCGGGGTCGAACTTCTTGCCGATGATGGCGTGGATCTTTTCCATGGCCACGTCCAGCTCCATGGCCACCTGGTAGGGCCGGTTGGTGGTCATGGCATCGAGGGTGTCGGCCACCATGATGACGCGGGCCATCATGGGGATTTCGTCGGCCTTCAGGCCGTAGGGGTAGCCGCGGCCGTCCAGGCTCTCGTGGTGGAGCTCGATGCCAGGAATCATCTCGTGCAGCTTGGCCACCGGGCGGATGATGGTGGCGCCCTTGACCGGGTGCTGCTTCATGACCTCGAACTCTTCGTTGGTGAGCCCGGCGGGCTTCTTCAGGATGCGGTCGTCGATGCCGATCTTGCCCACGTCGTGCAGTAGGGCGGAGATGCGAATTTTGTAGACGTCTTCTTCCGGCAGGCCCATGGTTTCGGCCAGGGTGACCGAGTATTTGGCCACCCGGCCGGAGTGGCCGCGGGTGTAGGGGTCTTTTTCGTCGATGGCGGCGGCCAGGGTGCGGATGGAGCCCAGGAAGAGTTCGTGGTTCTCCTGGGCGGCCTGCTTCAAGCGCTCGACGTATTCTTCCAAATCAGCGGCCATCACGTTGAAGGTGGCGGCCAGGTCGCCAATCTCGGTCCGGCTGGTAACGCTCACGCGGCGGGAGAAGTCGCCCTTGGCGATGGCCCGGGTGGATTCAGCCAGGGTATGCAAGGGGGTGGTGAGGCGGCGGGCCGAGTAGTAGCCCGCTACGACGCAGAGAACAATGGTGACAAGAGCAAGAGCCAGGGCGAATTGCTCCATGCGGTTGGCTTCCAAGTAAGCCTTGGCGACCGGCTTCTGGGCGATGACCGCCCAGTCCAGCTCGGGCACCGCCACCTGGGTGCCGAGCATCTCGGTGGGCTTGTTGTTCTCGTACAGGGTGAAGGAGGTGGTGAGGCTGGCGCGCGCAGTGCCCGCCAGGAAGGTCTGCACGATGGGAACGTCGCTCATATCCTGGTTCACGGTGTATTTGCTTTCGTCGGGGTGGACGATAAGGCGGCCGTTGCGGTCGACTACGTAGGTGACCAGATCCCCCCTGCTGGTTTCCTGCAGGCGCTGGCGCAAGAATTTCAGGCTGATGACCACGGCCACCATGCCCCGGAAGTCCGCCCGGGTGGCCAGCGGGCGGGCAATCACCATCACGGGCTCGGCGTGGCCGCTGACGGTGACCTGGAAGGCGCCACTGTGAAAAGCGTTGCCCAATTGGGCGGTGCGGAAGCCGTCCCCCAAGCGCTGGATGACGAAGGCGTCGCGACCCACTTCCGGGTCACCGGCAGCAATGCCGTGTTGCTCGGGGTTGTAGATGGCCAGGAAAAGCACGTTCTCGGCGCCGCGCACGAAGCCTTCGGTAGCGCGCTGCAGGGTCTCCGCGTGCTTGGGGTCGGCCACGTTCTGGAGGGCGCCGCTGGAGTCCAACCAGCGAATCAAGCTCTCCATTTGCAGCTTGATACTTTGCACGCGGAGCCTAGTTTCCTCGGCGATGCCCCGCGTCACGGTGGTTTGCAACACCTGTTCGTTGGTTTGCAGCTTGGTGCGAGTGCTGGAGCTGACCAGGTAGCCATAGACGGCCAGGGGGATGACGCTCAGGGCCAGGAGCACCGCCAGCACCAGGTAGAGGAGCGTAATACGGCGCGGCAACAGCCGCCCGGCTTGCTGCTTCAGCTTGGCCCAAAGTTGTCGCATACCTACCGAGGGCGCCCGCGCAAAGTCTCGGAATTTTACCTGAAAACCCCGCGGCAAGGCAACTCGCCCGGCGCCCCCACGGCTTTCAGGAGCGCACGAAGGGGAAGATCTGCAGCCGGGTGTACCGGGCGCCGTGCGGGGAGAGGCGACTCTGGTAGAGAACGAATTCCTCCACCCACACGCGCCCGAACTCCTTCTCGTGCAGCCGGCCCACCTCTTCCAGCAAGCGCGGGAGTCGCTGGGGGCTCTTGAAGCGGCCCAGGGTCAGATGGGGCGCGTAGGCGCGGCGCTCGCGAGGAATGCCCAGCGGTTCCAGGGCGGCTTCGATTTGGGCGGCCAGCGGCGCCAGGTTGTCACTGGCCTGCACCCCCACCCAGAGGACGCGCGGCCGCCGCTCATTGGGGAAGTAGCCCAGGCTGCGGAAGTCCAGCTCCGCCGGCGCGGGGCTGGTAACCTCCCCCAGAGCTTCCTGGATGAGCGGGAGCTTTTCCTCCGGTACTTCCCCGATGAACTTCAGCGTCAGGTGCATTCCCTCGCGGCGCACCCAGCGGACGTCCGCCGAAGCGCGTTGGAGTTGCCGCACCAACTCTTGCAGGGCCTCGCGGACCGGGTGGGGCAAGTCCAGGGCCACGAAGAGTCGCATCGGCTATTTCAGCAGCTTGCGTCGCACCAGGTCGAGCGCCGCCTGCGCCGCCTGCCAGCGGATTCGCTCGCGGTCGCCCAGGAACCGGTGCTTCTCGCTCTTCACCCGGTGGGCGTCGGCCAGGGAGATAAAAACCGTTCCCACCGGCTTGTCGGGCGAGCCCCCGGTGGGCCCGGCAATGCCGGTCACCCCCAGCCCCAGCACCGCTCCGGTGCGCCGGCGAATCTTCTTGGCCAGGGACTCGGCCACCTCAACGGAGACTTCCCCCTTGCGCTTCAGCAAGGCGTCCGACACGCCCACGACTTTGGATTTCAGCTTCCCGGAATAGCAGACCACGCCGCCCAGGAAGTAGTGCGAGCTCCCGGAGACGTTCGTCAGCCGCTCGGCCACCAACCCGCCGGTGCAGCTTTCCGCCACGGCCAGCGTGGCCCCGCGCATCATCAGGTAGAGCCCCACCACCTGCTCCAGCGTTTCCGGGCCGCGGGCGAAGACCGCCTCGCCCAGCGCCTGCTCCAGCCGCTCGGCCAGTTCTTCCGCCCGCCGCAAGGCTTCCCCGGCCTCGCTCCCGCGGGCGCGCAGGTGGATTTCCACCTGCCCGGGGGAAGCCAGCAAGGTGGTCTCCGGGTTGGTGACCTCCCGGTAGAGAGGGGCGATGCGCTGCTCCACCTCCGACTCGGGCAGGCCCACCGTCTTCAGCACCTTGGTGACCAACGCTTGCCTGGGGGCGCGGGGCCGCAGCCGCGGCAGCGCGTGCTCTTCGAACATCGGCTTCAACTCCGGCGGCGGCCCCGGCAGCAGCAGCACGATCCTTTCCTCTTTCGTTTTTAGCCACAGTCCCGGGGCGGTGCCGTTGGGGTTGGGGAGCCAGTCGGCCCCGGCGGGCACCATCGCCTGCCGGAGGTTCACCTCGGACATCTGGCGGCCGCGGGCGCGGAACCGCTCCTCCATAGCCGCCACCACTTCCTGGTTCCGGTGGAGCTTCCGTTTCAGCAAGTCGGCCACCGCCTCGCGCGTGCGGTCGTCCTGGGTGGGCCCCAGGCCGCCGATGCCGATTACCAGGTCGGAACGCTTCAGCGCCTCCGCGAAGGCGGCCTTCAGCCGCTCGTGGTCATCCCCCACCACCGTCTTCTGCACCACGGGGATGCCCAGCCGCTCCAGTTGCTCGGTGAGGTAGAGGGAGTTGGTGTCCAGCTTGAACGGAGTGAGAAGCTCCGACCCGATGGCGATGATTTCCGCTTTCATTCCCAGCTAGGGCAGCAGCGGCAGGCCGGCGACGGGCCAGTTCAGGTGATAGACGGCGTTGGTGGTGGCCAGAATCAGGCCGCCCCGGCCGAAGGCCAGCCCCACCAGGCCGCGTCCGGAGACCACCAGCTCGGGCTCGCCCCCCGGGGTGAAGCGCACGATGCCCTGTTGGCCCTGCCAGGAGGCGGCCACGTAGAGGTTCCCGTCCACGTCGAACGCCAGCCCCTGCGGGCGCCCCAGGCCGCGGAAAAAGACCGAGACCTGCCCGGACTCGGAGACGCGGTAGATGGCGTCGAAGCTCGAGGTGGTCGGGCCGGCGACGTACAACTGCCGGTCGGGTCCGAAGGCCAGGTGGTAGGCGGCCATGCTGGGCTCCAGGGTGGCGAAGACGAAGACTTGTTGGTCGCGGCCGATTTTGAAAATCGTCCCGCTGCGGTCGCCGACGTAAAGATTTTCCTCCGCGTCGAAGGCGAGGCCAGTCGCTACTCCCATTCCTTCTGCATAGGAGACCTTGCGCGCGTCGCGAATCTGGTAGACCACGCCCTCGTGGCGGCTGGAGACGTAGAGCATCCCGTTGGAATCGAACGCCAGCCCCGTCGCGTTCATCAGGTCTGCCACGAACGGTTTGATTCCGTGCTGGGTGTCGATCTGGTAGACCGCGATGGGCACCTTCTGGCCGCGCCGGCCGCTGAAGGTGACGTAGATGTTGCCCTCGGCGTCCACGGCGGGATTGGCCACGGGATGGAGGTTGTCGGCCAGGGGATAACCGATTTCCATCGCGGCCGGCGGCGTTTCCCCGGCGGCCGTGCTTACCCGCACGGAGCCGCCGGTGGCCCCCTCGGGCACCTCGGCCACCAGGAAGTCTTCGGCGGCGACCAACACGCTGGCTTCGCTCTCGCCGAATTTCACCTGCGGGAGCCGGTTGCTGTGGTCGGCGAAGCCCCGGCCGTGGATGGTCACCTCGCCGCCCGCGATGGCCGCCCCCGGCGTTACCCGCTCGATCTGCGGCTGGCTGTCTCTCACCGGAGCCATCCCGTCCAATTCAGCCCCAGCAGCGCCAGGCCCGAGTACACCGCCGCGATCAGGTCGTCCACCACCACGCCGGTCGCTCCCGGTAGGTGCTCGCTGCGCCGAATGGGAAAGGGTTTCATGGTATCGAGGGCACGAAAAAGTATAAAGCCCGCCAGCAGATATTTCCACCCGGCCCCCGCCGGGTACTCGATGCCGGGAAGCACCAGGGCGCCATAGGCGAGCCACTGGCCGGCCACTTCGTCAATCACCACCACCTGCGGATCTTCGGTCTGCCAGCGCCGCAGCGCGTGCTCGGTGCTCCAGAAGGCTACCAGCACCAGGGCGAGGAGCACCACCAGGTAGGTGAATCGCAGCAGCACGCCCTCGAGAAAGTGAAACAACAGCGCGAAAGCAAGAACGGATGCCAGCGAGCCCACCGTACCCGGCCACACCGGAAAGTAGCCCAGGCCCAGCCCCACAGCCAACCGGACGCCCCACCGGCTGGGTGCGGCCCCGGCAGAACCCGCCGGCCCAGGAGGTGCGGGAGCGTTCGTCATCGTCCGGGGCCGGCAGGCGGCCGCGGGGCCGCCAGAAAGGAAAATCCGGGCCTACGCCGGAGTCGCTCAGTTGGCCGCAGATCGCACAACGGTAGGTCCTCGCGGATTCTGGTTTTCTGGAGTTCCCGTCCCCTGGATGAGAAACTCGTCCCAGCCCCTCGTTTTCAATTCTAACATAGGCTGCGCGGCCAGGGGGTCAGCGCTCGCGCTTCCACCCCTCCACGCGCCGCAAGAGATCGATCAGGCGAGTGGAGCCGGCTTCCGGGCGCCCGAAGCGGGTCCGGTTGTACACGCGGGTGAACTCGTCCACCGCGCCGCCCGGCTCGGGCTGCGGCAGCCCGCCTACGAACTCCAGCGGGGTCTGCGTGGAGCGCTTGCGGAACCCGCGCCGCTCCAACGTGCGCAGCAGGCGTTGATAGAGCAGCGTGGCGTCCGTCCCGCTCAGGCTGCGCCCCCGGCCATTCCCGTGCAGCAGCCGGTAGGCCCGCAACCAGTCGGCCAGCGCCCGTCCTCGCCAGAGCAGCATCACCAGGGCCAGCAGGCCCAGGCTGACGGGCAACGCGTAAGGACTCGCGAGTGCGCCGCTCCCGGTTCGGTTCAGTTGCGCGGCCAGTTGCTGCCGCACCCGGCGCAGCCACCAGCGCAGGTGCCACGCCGACCGGACTGTGCGCCCCGTCTTCCGCAGCGTGCGCACCCAGTGGGACTGGTCGTAGTTGATCACCCAGTCGTCCCACCACAGGTCGAAGGCGTCGTAGTAGTGCCGCACGGTTGTCCACCAGGTGTGCTCGCTGCCGCTCCCGCGGGGCGTGGGGTCGAATTCGATCCAGCCCACTCCGGGGAAATACACCTCCACCCAGGTGTGCGCGTCGCTGGCCCGCACGATGTAGTTCTCGCCCACCTCGTTGTACTCCCCGGTCAGGAACCCGTTCACCAGCCGCACCGGAACGCCCTCGCTGCGCAAGAGCACCGCCATGGCGGAGGCGAAGTACTCGCAGTGCCCCCGGCGCCGCTCGAAGAGGAAGTGGGCCACCGGGTCCTCCTCCGGCGCGCTGGGCAGCTCCAGCGTGTAGCCGAATTCCGTGCGCAGGTAGCTCTCTAGCGCCGCCGCCTTGTCGTAGGGGTTGTCGTAGTTCACGCTGAGTTGCTCGGCCAGTTCCTTCACCCGCGGGTCCATCGGGGGCAGCCCCAGGTAGGTCTCCCGCACCCAAGAGGGATACTCGGTCGGCAGCCTTCGCAGCAGATTGGGCGAAGGCTCCCCCACGTCGGAAAGCACTTCGTAGTTGACCATCCCGTAACTTTGGCGCAGGTGCAGCAGCGAGCCGCCCTGGTCCATCGCAATGGCTTGGAACCGGCCCCGCAGCTCCAGCGGGACCGCCGCCGCGAACATGACGTCGCTTGAGATGGGCTCCAGCAGCACCGAGTAGCGCACTC
>JALLOH010000698.1 GCA_027717655.1 Acidobacteriia bacterium AH_259_A11_L15 | reverse complement strand
GCCCAGTATGGCCTGCCTTCGCTGTTCGTCGGCGACTGGGTTTTCACCGGCAGCTTCCGGTTTGAAACCGAGCGGGAGAGCAAGCAGGTGGAGCTGGAGACCCTGGAAGACCCGGCCAGCGGGCTCACCCTGGTCGACCCGCTGACCTTGCAGCCGGTGGTGAGGCGGAAGAGCGGCGGCGACCAGATCCGTACCCTCCAGGCCGCGTTGACCGTCGAGTTCCCCCGGTACTTCACCCTCGAACTCTTCTTCCGCCAGTTGAGTGCCGAACAACTGCAGGC
>JALLOH010000697.1 GCA_027717655.1 Acidobacteriia bacterium AH_259_A11_L15 | reverse complement strand
AGCGGTCGCGGTGAGTTCATTCCCGAAGACTCCCGGACAGCTGAGCTAGCCATTAGTCTAACAGTCTTAATGGACTAGCACGGACTCAACGCCAGTCCCCGTAGAGGACAAACGGCGCCCAGAAATACGGATGTTGATAGTGCGGATTACTGAGCAAGGCCAATTGGGCTTGCCGCAGCGCTTCCGCCTTGCTGGGGGGGTGCCCACCGGCGAGTACTTGGTAGAAATGAACCATTAGATTCGCCGTGGACTCGCTTTCCACCGGCCACAGGGTGGCCAGC
>JALLOH010000696.1 GCA_027717655.1 Acidobacteriia bacterium AH_259_A11_L15 | reverse complement strand
GGAAGTGGTCACCATCGTCACAAATGCCTGGACACAAGCCGACCAACCAGGCTTCGAGGGGCACTCCACACAAACAGGGTCCGCAAAGGAGGCGTTAGCGAGTGAAGACACGACAAGGTTCGCTATCGGTCTCGGCTCATTCCTCGCGCAAGAATTTCCGCCGACTGAGCCGTTGATCGAAGGACTGCTGTCAGACGAAGGCGGCGGCTGGTTGGGTGGCGAGGAAAAGCTTGTCAAGACCTACTATGCCTTGGAGGAGGCGCTCTGCCTAGCGCTGGGGG
>JALLOH010000695.1 GCA_027717655.1 Acidobacteriia bacterium AH_259_A11_L15 | reverse complement strand
GGTCTTTCCTCTGCTCGCGTACACGGAGGTGACGCTTTATTTGCCGGTCAGCATGTTGGGGATCGCGTTTTCCCTGATCCCCGCCATCATGTGGCCCTCGGTGGCTTACATCGTGGCGCAGAATCGCCTGGGGAGCGCCTATGCGCTGATGTTCCTGCTCCAGCAGGCAGGCGTAGCGGCGATGGTCTGGCTGGCGGGCCGGGCCAATGACTACGCCGGCGCCAGCGCCGCCAATCCCGCGGGCTATCTTCCCATGATGTGGATGTTCACCGTGCTGGGGGC
>JALLOH010000694.1 GCA_027717655.1 Acidobacteriia bacterium AH_259_A11_L15 | reverse complement strand
GGGCGACGAGTGGCGCCAGGTGATGATCGCCAACAGCGAGGGCGAGCTGACCGAGGACACGCAGCCGCTGATCACCTTCGGCGTCAGCGTGGTGGCGGAAGCAAACGGAAATAGGCAAGCCGGTTGGAAGAACCGCGGGCTGCGCGCCGGATTGGAAGCGTTTTCGGTGAAGGACGCCGAGGAGCTGGCGCGGGAGGCGGCGGCGCAGGCGGCGATTCTGCTCCAGGCGGTGGAGGCGCCCGCGGGCGAGTTGCCGGTAGTGCTGGCGCCGGGGGCCAGCGG
>JALLOH010000693.1 GCA_027717655.1 Acidobacteriia bacterium AH_259_A11_L15 | reverse complement strand
AGTTCCTTCTGGGCTTGCCCAATGTCCCTCATGAGAGCGTGCCGGTGGGCGATTCGCCGGGGCACAATCAGGAAGTGCGGCGCTGGGGTGAGCCGCGGAAGTTCGACTTCCCGCCCAAGCCCCACTGGGAGCTGGGGGAGGCGCTGGGGATTCTGGACTTGAAGCGGGCGGCCAAGATCGCCGGCTCGCGCTTTGCGCTCTATGCCGGGTTGGGGGCGAAGCTGGAGCGGGCCCTGGCGGACTTCATGCTGGACGTCCACACGGAGGAGCACGGCTACCGGG
>JALLOH010000692.1 GCA_027717655.1 Acidobacteriia bacterium AH_259_A11_L15 | reverse complement strand
TCGCTGAACTTCGTCGGGTCCACGAACGGGGCCTTTTGCTCCCCCCGCACCGCCCGCAGCTTCTCCAGCGCGCTCCCCAGCAGCGCCTCCACCTCCGCCGGCGACTTCCCCACCTCCGCCGCTACTTTTTCCACCGTCTTGGCCACATAGAGCACGTTCCGCCTCGGGGTCTCCCGCGGGTGCCGTTGCGGCCACGCCACCACCCCGAAGCGGGCGGTGAACACCTCGGCTTCCGCCGGGGTCAAGACGTCCTGCACCTCGGCCAGCGTCCAGGTGTAGTAG
>JALLOH010000691.1 GCA_027717655.1 Acidobacteriia bacterium AH_259_A11_L15 | reverse complement strand
CTGTCGCCGCCGTCCACGGCCACTGCCTGGGCGGCGGAATGGAATTGGCTATGGCCTGCGATTTTGTCGTGGCCACTCACACCGCCCGCTTTGCGCAGCCGGAGATCAAACTGGCGTGTTTCCCTCCCGTGGCGGCGGTGTTGCTCCCGGCGCTGGTGGGTCCGCGGCGGGCGCTGGATTTGATTCTCACCGGCCGCACCCTCACCGCGGAAGAAGCCCATGCGCTGGGGCTGGTGACCCGCGTGGTTGGGGAGGGCGAGTTGGAGCGCGCCACCGTAGAGC
>JALLOH010000690.1 GCA_027717655.1 Acidobacteriia bacterium AH_259_A11_L15 | reverse complement strand
TAGCAAGGGAAACTAGCTCGCTTCAATCACTTCGTAATTCAGTAAGGGAAGCTCAATCAGGAATGCGCGGCAGCGGCCCGCGCAAGCCACGTTGAAGTGCTTTCCGTCACGCCCAAAACTTTCGTGAATATGTCCGTGGATATGTGCCAGGACGGGACGGCGCTCGAGTAAGGCCGCCAGAGCGCGGCTGCCTACCCGCTCTCCCAAAGGTACGGTCGAGGACGCCGTACATGGGCGCGTGCGTGATGAATACAGTGTGGTCATCGAGCAGCGGTTCTAGTT
>JALLOH010000689.1 GCA_027717655.1 Acidobacteriia bacterium AH_259_A11_L15 | reverse complement strand
GTTGAACAGGTGGCGGAGATAGGCGCGGCTGAAGCGCCGGCAGACGGGGCAGGGGCAACGCGGGTCAATCGGGCCGGGGTCGCGGGCGTAGAGCGCGTTCTTGATGTGCAAGGCTCCGGACCAGGTGAACAAGTACCCGTTGCGGGCGTTGCGGGTGGGGAGCACGCAGTCCATCATGTCCACGCCGCGCCGGACGTACTCGACCAGGTCGGCCGGATAGCCCACCCCCATCAGGTAGCGGGGCTTGTCCTCGGGGAGCTCGCGCACGCAGATCTCGGTCAT
>JALLOH010000068.1 GCA_027717655.1 Acidobacteriia bacterium AH_259_A11_L15 | reverse complement strand
GCACCGTGAAAGGCTTCCTGCTCTGGAGACACGAGCGCGGCTCCTGGCAGTACGACGTGATGTGCCTGATCATTTTCCTGTTCGTGGTGCTCACCCCCCTGCGCTACTTCCACGACCAGCCGGTCGACCGCCCGCTTTCCACCCGGGACCTGGTGCGCTTGCGGGTCGAAGGAGACGAGGTTTGCTACCGGGTGAGCGCCGAGCTGCTGGCCGACTACCACCCCGACCCCCGGCGAGCCGCCGAAGAAGTGCTGGCCCAGAATCTCACTACCCCCGTCACCCTGACCCGCATCGAAGAAGTGAAGGCGGAGGATGGCACCATTGTATGGTATGATGTCTGGGTCCGCGGGGAACAACCCTAGCCTGGTTGCGAAATCAGTGATTGCTAAAGTCTGCAGACTGGGAGTCTATGCTCTGTGCCTGCTGCTGCCGCTGAGCGCGGCGGGGCAGTCGCAGGAGTGGACCGAAGAAAGGCTGGTCAAGCGCCTGAACCAGGCCGCCGACCACTTCCAGACCCTCACCGCCAACCTGCAATACACCAAGTACACCGCGGTGGTGGACGATACCTCCACCGAGACCGCCCGGCTCACCCACAACCGCAACGGCCGCATCCTGATCGAGTTCATCAACCCTGAGCCCAAGGAAATCCTCTTCACCGGCAACAAGGCCCGGATCTACTACCCCAAGATGGGGCGCATCGAGGAATACGACCTCTCCAAGCACCGCTCGCTGGTGGAGCAGTTCCTGCTGCTGGGCTTCGGGACCTCCGGGAACAAGCTGAAGCGCTCCTACGTGATCACCGTGCTGGGGGAGACCCGGATCGGCGAGCGGGTGGTGCTCCACCTGGAGCTGACCCCGAAGGATGAGCGCATCCGCCAGCAAATCCACAAGATTCACCTCTGGCTGGACATGGCCTCCTGGGTGCCTGTGCAGCAGCAGTTCTTCGAGGTGGGCGGCGACTACCTGCTGGCCCGCTACTCGGACATCAAGGTGAACATTCGCATTCCCCGCTCCAAGCAGACCCTCAGCGCCCCGCGCAACACCCCCGTGGTCAAGCCCCGCGCCCAACTCTAGGGCCCTCGCTCAGTAGAAAACTTCGCCGCCGTCCACGTTGACCGCCTGGCCGGTGAGGGCGCTGGCGTCGTCCGAGCAGAGGAAGAGCGCCGCCGCCGCCACCTCTTCGGGCCGCTGCGGGCGCCGCTGCAGGATGGCGGCGTTGGTCTCTTGGGCCAGCTCCTCCTTGCTCAGCTGGAACGCCCTTTGCAGGCCCTCGCCCACCTCTTTCCACATCGCGGTGCCTTCGACCGGGCCGGGGCAGAGGGCGTTGACGCGCACCCCTTTGGCGGAAACTTCGGCGGCGGCTGCGCGGGTCAGTCCCAGCAGCCCAGCCTTGGAAGCGGCGTAGGCCCCGCTCAGCGGGTAGGCTCCCTTGGCGGAGATGGTAGAGATGTTCAGGATGGCGCCGCGGCCCCGCTCCACCATCCCCGGCAGCACCGCCCGGGTCAGCAGGAAGGCGCTGCGCAGGTTGATGGCCATCACCCGGTCCCAGTCTTCGGCGGTCAACTCGGTCAGCCCCTTCAGGCCGCCGTAAATGCCGGCGTTATTGACCAGGATGTCGATCTCGCCTAACTCCTTCCGGGTCTGTTCGACCAGCCGGCTCACCGTGGCTTCCTGGCTGACATCGCCGGCCAGGTAGGCCACCCGAGCGGACTTCTTCAGCTCCTCCGCTGTCTTCTTGAGCTCAGCTTCGGTGCGGCTGTTGAGCATCACCGCGGCGCCCTCGCCGAGGAAGCGCTCGGCGATGGCCCGCCCGATGCCCCGGCTGGCCCCAGTCACAATCGCTACTCGCCCCTCCAGTCTCATGGCGGCTCCTTTTTTGCGCGCCCTGTCGCCTGAGTTTCGCACATTCGGCGGCGAGCGGCCAAGCGCCTGCCGGCGGGCCGGGGCGGGCGCGCTTGCCTTTCGGGGGGCTTTTGACTATATTCGCGCCTTGTTGCAACCGCCGGGGGCATTCCTATTGTCCTGACCGGGGGGACCGCTAGACTGGCCGCGGGACAGGCGAAATGACGCTGCGCAAACGCATCCGACGCCGGGCCATCGCCTTCTACCGCCTCTACCGCGAGCTGCGGATGATCGCCTGGGGACTGCTCCACACCCGGCACGTGCTCCTGGCCCACATCATCCCCATCCGCCGCTGCAACCTCTCCTGCACGTACTGCAACGAGTACGACGACCACTCCCCGCCGGTGCCGCTGGAGGAGCTGTGCCGGCGAGTGGACCGCCTGGCCTCCTTCGGGACGTCCATCATCACCATTAGCGGCGGCGAGCCGCTGCTCCATCCCGAACTGGACGCACTCATCCGGCACATCCGCCGCCACGGCATCATCGCCGGCCTGATCACCAACGGCTATCTCCTGACCCGCGAGCGCATCGAACGGCTGAACCGCGCCGGCTTGGAGCACCTGCAAATCTCCATCGACAACGTCATGCCCGACCCGGTCTCGAAGAAAAGCCTGAAGGTGCTGGACAACAAGCTGCAACTGCTGGCCGAGCACGCCGACTTCCACGTCAACATCAACTCCGTGCTGGGCAGCGGCGTGCGCAACCCCGACGACGCGCTCACCATCGCCCGCCGCGCCCTCCGGCTGGGCCTCTCCAGCACCGTGGGCGTCATCCACGACGAAGCCGGCCAGGTGCGCCCGCTCGACCCCCACTCGCGCGCCATCTACGAGCAGATCAAGAACCTCAGTAAGCTCTCCTTTGCCCGCATCAATTGGTTCCAGAAAAACCTGGTGAACGGCCAGCCGCACGTCTGGCGCTGCCGCTCCGGCTCGCGCTACCTCTACGTCTGCGAGGACGGCCTGGTGCACTACTGTTCCCAGCAGCGCGGCTACCCGGCCATCCCGTTGGCCGACTACACCCCGGAGATGCGCGCGCGGGAATACTGGACCGCCAAGCCCTGCGCGCCCCACTGCACCATCTCCTGCGTGCAGCAGGTCGCCACCATCGACAACTGGCGCCACCCCCAGCCCTTGAAGGGGTTCGAACCGCTGCCGGCCCCGCGCCCGCAGCCCCTGGCGCAACTGCAAACTCCCGCCGGCGACGACTAGCCCCCCGCTCGCTCCCCAGCTTCCTCTTGCCTCCAGCCCTGTCTCCGGCTAGGCTACGCTTCACCTTCCGGGGAGGGAAAAACCGTGACGAGCAACTCGAAGTCCAAACTTACCCGACGGCAGTTCGCCGGGGCGGTGGCCGCGGGTTTGGCCGCTCCCGGTTTGTTCAGCGGCGCCCTGGCTCAGGAAAAGAAAGAGGAAAAGCCGGGAGCCAGTCCGCACGCGCAGCAGCAAGGCGAAAGTTTCCTGGAGCGCGGCCGCCGGAGGCTGCGGGAGTTCCCCGTGCCGGCGGAGACCGAGCCCGCGTTCATCTTCCGCGTGAAGTGAAGTCCGTCCTTGGCCAGTTCAACCCACGGGCTCCTGCCCGTGGGCCCCAGCGGCAGCAGCTGCTGGGTTGAACTCAAGGAGGTAAGGGGTACCCTGCGGGCACGCCGGTATACTCCGTATCCGGGCCGTACACGGCGTGTCCGGGGCATCAGGGAAACCATCCCGAACCTCGTTTTGGGACTGCGCGAGACCTGACGGGAGTGATTCGATGAGTGAAGAGATTCTGTACTTGCCAGTGGCAGAACTTTCCCAGCGGATACGGGGCGGGGCGCTGTCGCCGGTGGAGCTGACCGAAGGCTACCTCGACCGACTGGAGAAGCTGGGGCCGAAGCTGGGCGCCGTCATTACCATCACGAAAGAACTAGCCCTCGAGCAGGCGCGCCAGGCGGAACGGGAACTGAACGCCGGGCGCTACCGGGGGCCGCTGCACGGGATTCCGTTCGGAGTAAAAGACCTGCTGGCCACCCGCGGCATCAAGACCACCTGGGGGGCGCCGCCCTACCGGGACCAGGTGTTCGACTACGACGGCACCGTGGTGCGGCGGCTGCGGGAGGCGGGCGGGGTGTTGCTGGGGAAGCTCTCGATGATCGAACTGGCCGGCGGCGGCGGCTACACCAACGGCAACGCCTCCCTGGTGCCCACGGTCAACCCCTGGGACACCACCCGCTGGGCGGGCGGCTCCTCCAGCGGGCCGGGGGCGGCCACGGTGGCGGCGCTGGTGGGCTTCTCCATCGGCTCCGAGACCTGGGGCTCGATTTTGACCCCCTCGAGCTTCTGCGGGGTTTCGGGACTGCGGCCGACTTACGGGCGGGTGAGCCGCTTCGGGGCGATGGCGCTCTCGTGGACCATGGATAAGCTGGGGCCGATGTGTCGTGCGGCGGAAGACTGCGGGCTGGTGCTGGAAGCCCTCGCCGGCTACGACCCCAACGACCCCGGCAGCGCCGACGCCCCCTTCCCCTACAAGCCCGGCCGAGGGTCACTGCGGGGCGTGCGCCTCGGCTGGATTCGGGAAGACTGGGAGAAGAACGGCGACCCGGCCCTCGCGCCCCTGTACCAGGACGCCCTGGGCACGCTGCGGCAACTGGGCGCCGCGGTGGGCGAAGCCAAGCTGCCGGAGTTCCCCTACGGGCCGGTGGCGGGGACGGTGATTTCAGCCGAGGGCGCAGCGGCGTTCGACGAACTCATCCGCAGCGGGCGCGTGAAGGAACTGGTGGACGAGCGCCAGCAGAAAGGCTTGGGACGCGGGATGCAACTGAGCGCCCCCGATTATATCCGGGCGATGCGCATCCGCCGGCTGGTGCAGGAAGGGATGGCGAAGCTCTTCGAAGAGTTCGACGCAGTGCTCTCGCCCAGCCTGCTCTTCACCGCCAATCGCATGGAGCAGGACCTGAACGAAGTCTTCCGCGGGGGGAGCGGCATCGGGGCCGCGGGCAACCTGGCCGGGCTGCCGGCCATTTCCGTCCCGATGGGCTTCGGCCCGGGCCCCGAACCTTCGGGGCTGCCCGTGGGGCTCTCTATTATGGGGAAAGCGTTCGACGAGGGCACCGTGCTGCGGGTGGCCGGCGCCTACCAGCGGGCCACCGACTGGCACACCCGCCGCCCGCCGATCACGTAGATTCGACTAACGCAACAGTTCCAGGCGGGCGAGGCGGGCGTTGTTCCGGCGGTCGCTGGTGAGGAAGAGGGCGCGGTTGGCAGACAGCAAGACCAACCCCTCAAGTTCGCTGTCCTCATCGAATTCGACTTGTTCGACCACCACGCCCGGAGCGTGGTAGTGTCCAGCGGCCAACGCCTTTTCCAGATCCACCACCACCACGCGCCAGCCGCGGCCGCGGCCGGGGTTCTGGACGCAGTAGAGCCAGCCGGTTTCGTCTTCCCAGACCAACGACTGCGTGCGGCCGTTGAGCTGGAAGGAACCCACGAGCACCCCTTCCTCGCTGGTCTTTCCCCCGTTGCCCAGCTTCGCTGGGTCGTACAAGCGCACTTCGGAATCTTCGCGGTAATCAGCGGTCGCGAGCAGCCAGCGCTCACCTAGGCGGACGAATGCGGGACGAGTGCCGGAGCGGGCCCGGTCATCCTCAATCTTGGCCCACACAGCGTTGTCCAAGTTGCCCTCGGCGAGGGCGCGCTCCCAGTCAATTTTATAGAGGTCAGCCCCGCGGCCGAACAACCCCCAGGGCGAGTCACCGATGTAGGTTCCGTATTGGGGGTGGATAGCCAGCCCGGTGGGATGGGAGATGAGGTCGTCGCCGCCGCGGGTGAGCGCGATGCGGCGACCGGTGGGATGAAGCTCGAGGGTGAACTCGACGATGACCCCGCTGGCGGCGTCGCCGTAAACGTAGAGCTTGCCCTCGTGGACGGTGGCGCCCTGGGCGCGTCCCACGCCTTCCAGCGTACGCGCCTCGCCCAGCACCCAGCGCCGGGGCGGCTGCGGGCGTTCGTCGGCCAACACAGGCAAGAGGACAACTGCGGCCAACAGCGGAGAGGCCAAGCCTAACCGGATGCGCGCCACGGGTTACTCCGTGCCCGGCCGCACGCGTTCGTGGTCGGTGAAGCGGACAACGAGGCGGGCGTTGATGCGCTGGCCCCGGGCCTGGAGGACGTCGAGGCTGCGGACGTAGGTGGGAAACAAGAACTCGTCTACGGGCTCGCGGAAGACTTCGACCCGGCGGAAGTAGTCGCCGAAGGCGCCGGAGGTGCGGGCGGGCAGGGCGCGCCCGTGGGCGCGGACGATGTCGAGCTTCTCGGCGTCCACCCAGACGATGCCCTCGAAGAGGCGCTCGTTGGGGCGGACGGGGCGGTTGGGCTTGAGGCGGAACAGGTAGGTGTCGACTTCGTCCACTCGCTCGCTTGTCAGGTAGGTGATCTCGTAGTCGGGGATCTCTTCCGGGCGGAGGATGAACAGGGGGATGAACCCCAGGTCCTCCAGGCCGACGCTGGCGAGCTTCAAGTAGGCCAGGTCCACGTGGGGGTTCTCCAGCGGGCGGGCGGCGCGGCGGCCGCTGCGGTCGAAGCCGACTTCCATCTTTTGCTCGAATTCGCCCAGAACGGTGTCGTCGGGGGCGAGCTCCTGCACCCGAACGCTGAGGCGATAGCGGTAGGAGGCGTGGGCGCGGGCGTACTCGGCTTCCTTCTGCGCGAAGCGCCGGACGATCTCTTCCAGCGGCTGGCCGGGCGGGCCTTGGGGGGCGGCCGCCCCCGCCAGCACCCACCCCAAAAGGGCCAGCGCAACCATCAAGCCGCGAGCGCGGAAAGCAGGCACAGCAGAGAAGATAGCACGAAGCCCCCGAAGGGTTGCCGGGGATCTGCCGGGCCGAGACACCCCTCCCTTCAAGAGGCGGAGCCCCGCTGAACGCGAGGGGAAGAGAGCCGCCGGCCCCCGGTGGGCGCCGGCGGGGACGCCGAGCTAGCGGTGCCGGAAGGGGTCGAGGACTTCCCTTTCCTAGCGGGCTTGCCGGCCCTGCGCCATGGCGGCCAGCATCTGGCGCATCTTCTCCACGGAGCCGGGGGCGCGGCGCTCGCGCCATTCTTCGTAGCGGCGAGCGGCCTCCTCCAGGTGGTGGAGCATCCTGGGGTCGCCGAACTGCTGCCGCCAGCCCGCCACCACCGGCTGGATGCGCACCCACACCATGTATTGTTCGCCGGTGGTCTCGAAGAAGAAGTCCTCGTGCAGCAGGCCGTAGTCGAACAGGGCGCAGACCATCTCCCAGTAGGTGACCACCATGCGGAAGTAGGCGTTCTCTTCGCTGTTGGGGGGCGCGAGCCGCTCGATGTCTTCCAGTTTCTCGACGAAGAAGTTCTGGGCGAACCAGTCGCGGGCCTTGCGAAGCTTGGCTTCGCGCCGCAACTCGTAGAGGCGCAGTTGCAGGTCGACCTGGGCGGGGGTGGGTTTCTCTTTCGGCATTAGCGTGACCTCCCTAGGTTGGAATGGGAAAGCAACAGCTTAGCGCCGGCGTGCGCATCGGGCAAGCCCTGCTCGGCTGGGGTAGTGAGGTCCAAGTTTCGTTCAACCCAGCGGCTCCCGCCGCTGGGCCCCGTGGCAGGAGCCACGGGGTTGAACAGGTTGGAATTTCTTCACCAAATTAGGACACTACGTCGGTTGGGCGCGGGAGCGGCATCCCCTTGCCCCGCCCCGGGGAATCTGGTAAGCAAGGGCCTGCCTGTCGGCAGGCAGGCCCGCAGCTAGGTCCCATCGTCGAGCGAAAAGGAGACAACCATGAAGAAAAAATGTCACCGGGTCGTAGGCGCCGCCGCGGCGCTGTTGGCGGCGCTGAGCCTGGCGGCGTCGACGGCCACGGCGCAGGAGTTAACGGACACGGTCGCCACGGTCAGCTACATCCGCGTGAAACCCGACCAGGCCAATGCCTGGCTGGTTACCTTCAAGGAGCACCTGGTGCCCGTGCTGGAGGAGTTGGAAAAGGAAGGGCCGTTGCTGGGCTGGCACCTGTTCGTTCCGGGGATTCATCATCCCGGCAGCGCCTGGACGCACGTGCTGGTGCTGGGCCACCGGGACCGGGCGGCGCAGGGCGTGGTCGAGAAGCGGCTGCGCCAGGCCATCCAAAACATGCCCGCGGGCGCGGCCAGGACGTTCTACGGGGCCACGGACCTCAGCCAGCACTTCGACGACGAGTGGCGGGAGATCGACTTCGAGTCCCTCCCGGTCCCGGAAGAGGAAGAGAAGGAAGCAGAGGAAGAAGAAAGCCACTAGCACTCCGACCGGAGGCACCGGGGAAGGGCGATGTTTGACCGCCAGCGAACGGCGCTACGGGCCGCCGGGGTGGGCTACCTGCTGAGCGGGTTCCTGCTGGCGCTGGGGCTGGGCTGGGCCGCGGCCGTGCTGCGCGAGGACCCCTACCGGCGGGCGCAGGAGCTGGACCGATTCCTCGGGCTGCGCGCCGGGCAGATGGGAACCGTGGTGCTGGTGGGCGTTCTGGTATTCGGGGCGGCGCTGGCCGGACTGATCTTCGCCCTGGCGGTGGCCGCCCGGGCGCGACGCCTCCATCCCACCTCGGCGACCCTGGGAGGAATCCTTCTGGGCGCGGGCTTGCTGGCCGTGATGGCCACTTCGGTGTGGGTCGGCCTGGTGACGCCCGTGGCCGCTTTGCAGTACCAGGCCAGCCACGACCTGCCGGACCCGCAAGCAGGAGAGACCCGCCGGCAGACGCTGCTGGTCGAGGCGCAGCTAGGCGAGCACGTCGTGCTTCTGGGCCATTGGTGCTTCCTGGGACTGGCGGCCCCGGGGCTGTACTTCCTGGGCCGGGCGCTGCGGGGCGAGCGGGGCTGGACGCCGGACATCCTGAAGTTGGCGGCGGCCGTCATCGTGCTGCATCTGCCGGTTACGCTCTACCTGGCGCGGGAGAGCCTGCTGGGGGGCCGCTGGGTGGGCTGGCTGGCGGCGCTCGACCAATTACTCCTCTGGAGCGTCCTGGCGGTAGCCTGCTACTTCGCCGCCCGCTGGTTGCGCCGGGTGGGGCGCGCCTTGCCACCTTAGCTCCCTCTTGACCTCCTGTCTTTGCCGGCGTAGGGTGCAGTCAATCAACCCGAGCGGTCCTCCGCTGCGGAATCTATGCTGGCGTTCTTGGCAAGCGTGCTGCTTTCCTTCCTGCCGCCGCGCTACCGCGCCTGGTGGCGACACGAGGAAAGTGAAGAAATGTCCCGGGCCGCCCTGGTTTCGGGATTTCTACAAGTCTTCGTTTGCGGGCTGCTCTTCATCGTCGGGTTTATCGCCTACGCCCCCACGGCCGGGATCTCGAAGATGGCCTGGCTGGAATACGCGTTTACGCCCCAAGGGGCATTGCTGGGGTATCTCTCCTTCGAGGGGCTTGTGCGTTTCTTTGTGGCGCTGGTGAGCGGCGAGGCCCTGGGGACGCTGCCGCTGTACGTGGTCGCTTGGGTGCAGGGACGCGCCGAGCGCGCCCGGGCGGAGCGGACGCTGGGACCGGCGGTGGCGGATCGGATGGAGCGAGGCGACGGCCGCGAGTACGATTGGAGCATCGCCACTTGCCGCCCCAAGCCCAACTGGGACCGGCTGATGACGGTTGCCTATCAGGACGAGCTCTACGAAGTGGTGAAGGAGGAGCGCGGCGCCAAGCCCCGCCCCTATGTTTATTTCCTGCGGAAAATGCCCGAGGGGAAGGTCGTCCGCGGCCTCCACCACTACGACCCCAACGAACCCCTGCAAGAGCAGAAGGAATAGCCCGCCCTATTCGAATTCCGCTTTTTTCTGCTGCAGGGCAGAGACTATTCGGGCGCGGAAGGCCACCAAGGCAGCCGCCCCCACCACGGCGAACCGATTGAGGTCGTAGCGCTCGGTGAGGGGACGCAGGGCGGGCGCCGAAGGGTCGAGGTCGGTGGTGGCCTGCGAGGACTCCGGGGTGCCGAAGGGGGTAGTGCGCTCGCTCTCCTCGGGCTTGGGACTCAGCGTTTCGTCTTTGTCGTCCGGGCCGCCCATCGGTCCGCCTTCGAGAAAGGCCTGCGCGTCGGGAAAAGGCTGGAACGCTTGTCTGCGGCTTGACAAACTTGCCGCGCTTCGCGTAGTTTGCCTGCGTCTTCACCTCGATGCAAGCGGTTTCCTCCCCCGTCGGGGTCTGAGCTATGGCGCGACCCATCGTCACACTGACGACCGATTTCGGGCAGAGCGACTACTACGTGGGGGCGATGAAGGGCGTGGTGCTGGATGTCTGCCCCGAGACCGAGGTCATTGACCTCTGCCACAACGTCATGGCCTACGACATCCTGGACGCCGCCTTCACCATCGCCCACAACTACCGCTGGTTTCCGCTGCGCACGGTGCACGTGGTGGTGGTGGACCCGGGGGTGGGCACGCAGCGGCGGCCGCTGCTGGTGAGCGGGGACAAGCACTACTTCGTCGCCCCGGACAACGGGGTGCTGAGCTTCATCTACCCGGAGCAAGAGAAGCTGAGCGTCTACCACATCACCGGGGACCATTACTTCCACCAGCCGGTCTCGAACACCTTCCACGCCCGGGACGTCTTCGCCTCGGTGGCGGGCTGGCTGGCCAAGGGGGTGGAGGCGCGGCAGTTCGGCGACCTCATCGAGGACTACGTCAAGCTGGCCATCCCCAAGCCGCAGGCGCTCAACCAGAAGGCCTGGAAGGGGATGGTGCTCAAGGTCGACCGTTTCGGCAACGTCATCACCAACATCACCGCCGACCACGTGCCCGCCAGCGCCGCCCTCGAGCAGGTGCTCGAGGCCATCCGCACCCGGCGCCG
>JALLOH010000688.1 GCA_027717655.1 Acidobacteriia bacterium AH_259_A11_L15 | reverse complement strand
GGATGAAATTGCGCCGCCGGAGTTCTTCCGGCGTCAAGCCGACCGCGCCAGCCACGCGGTTCAGGTGGCGCTCCAGAGCAAACGTGGCCTGGGGCGCCCCGAAGCCGCGAAAGGCTCCGTGCGGCGGGACATTCGTGGCCACCGCCCGGCTGCGAATCCGAATGTTCGGGCAGTAGTAGGGCCCCGCGGCGTGGAGGGTGCCGCGGGACAGCACAACCGCCGAGAGGGTGGCGTAGGCTCCTCCGTCAATCACAAAATCGATCTCCATCCCCAGCAGTTTCC
>JALLOH010000687.1 GCA_027717655.1 Acidobacteriia bacterium AH_259_A11_L15 | reverse complement strand
CCGTGGCGGCGGTCGGCAGGTCGGCCTCTGCGGCGAGGCCGGCGAACAGGTCCGAGCGGGCGCCCAAGCGGCCGTTTTTCCTTTCGACGTGGCGGCAGGGAAAGCCGGCGAACGAAAAAGCCGCCGAAGTGCTGGCGGCTGGTGGCAGTCTGCTGGACGCGGTCGAGAAAGGCATCAACGTTGCCGAACTCGACCCGGAGGTGATGTCGGTCGGCTACGGAGCGCGCCCGAACCAAGAGGGTGTGCTTCAGCTCGACGCCATCATCATGGACGGGCCCACAC
>JALLOH010000686.1 GCA_027717655.1 Acidobacteriia bacterium AH_259_A11_L15 | reverse complement strand
GAACGAAGTCGCGGGAGTAACGCAGGGTCAGCTCGAAGGCCTGGCCGCGGTAGCGGAGGTCGAGCCGCCGCTCCAGCCGCTGCGCCGCCGGGGCGAAGCCTTCTCGGCGCAGGTCGGCGCGGGCCGCTGCCTCCAATCGGCGGAACTCGCGCGCTAACTGCGGAACCGCCCTCTCCGCGGGCGCGAGCAGGGTGCGCGAGTAGTCTTTCACCACATCCGAGCAGAGGATGCCCAGGGCGGAGAGCGCCCCGGGGAACTTCGGCACCAGCACTTGGGGGATGG
>JALLOH010000685.1 GCA_027717655.1 Acidobacteriia bacterium AH_259_A11_L15 | reverse complement strand
GGAGACCAAGGGGAAACGCTACCGCAAGACGGTGGCCCCTACGGCCAGCGTCTGCGGGCCCGCAGGCTGCTGCTGATGGCTACGACACCCACCCTGGCCATCCGTCACCCGGACGGCTTGGCGCTGACCAACGCCAAGGGGGAGCCGCGCGGCTTCGTCGAGCCCAAGCAGGTCGGCGGGCACTTCGTGCTGGAAGACCTCTGGATCATGCAGGGGTCCCTCTGCGATCTGAAGTGCACCCACTGCTACACCGCCTCCTCGCCCACAATCATCCGCGAGGAAC
>JALLOH010000684.1 GCA_027717655.1 Acidobacteriia bacterium AH_259_A11_L15 | reverse complement strand
GGCCTCTACCAGCGGGCGCTGGCCATCCGGGAGAAGGCCCTGGGGCCGGAGCATCCCCAGGTGGCCCAGAGCCTGAACAACCTGGCGGTACTCTACCGCGCCCAGGGCGACTACGCTCGCGCCGCGCCCCTCTACCAGCGGGCGCTGGCCATCTGGGAGATGGCCCTCGGCCCCGACCACCCCGACGTGGCCATCAGCCTGAACAACCTGGCGGTACTCTACCGCGAGCAGGGCGACTACGCTCGCGCCGAGCCCCTCTACCAGCGCTCACTCGCCATAAGGG
>JALLOH010000683.1 GCA_027717655.1 Acidobacteriia bacterium AH_259_A11_L15 | reverse complement strand
GGTGCGGGTCCTCCCGGTGGTAGTTCCACAGCCGCTCGGCCACGAACTCGGCTTCCGCTTCCGCGTCCGGGGCTTCGTAGACGCGCGCCTTCGGCCCTTCTTTCTGCACGCTCCAGAGAACCTTGCCTTTGCGGGAGAGGTTGTTCTGGATGACGGCGGTGGCCACGTCCAGGATGGGCTGCGTGGAGCGGTAGTTCTGCTCCAGCAGGATCAAGCGCGTGCCGGGGAAATCCTGCTCGAAGCGGAAGACGTTGCCGTAGTCGGCTCCCCGCCAGCCGTAGAT
>JALLOH010000682.1 GCA_027717655.1 Acidobacteriia bacterium AH_259_A11_L15 | reverse complement strand
GGATAATGATACGAAAGACTCAATTGGCTGCCCGCAAGACTCCCCTGGAAGGTCAACCCGGAGGTTGTGCGCAAGCTCACCTGATTTCCCGTTTGCGTAATCTCTACGCGATTTCCCCGCGGGTCCTGCCAGGTGCCCGCCAAGTCGGACGCCGCGGTGGAGGCGGGCCGGTCCGGGTCCTGCCACAGGGCGACATTTTCGGCATACACCCTCGGAACGACGGAAAGCACCACGGCCAGGACCGTTGAGGTCAACAGGAAAAGACGGGCCATGTATCCTCGCT
>JALLOH010000681.1 GCA_027717655.1 Acidobacteriia bacterium AH_259_A11_L15 | reverse complement strand
CCGCCGCCGCCAGCCGCTGCCGGAGCGCCTGCGCCATGGCCACCGAGCGGTGCCGCCCGCCCGTGCAGCCGAAAGCGATGGTCAGGTAGCTTTTTCCTTCGTGCTCGTAGTGCCGAATCCGGGTCAGCCATCGCGACCTGCACAAGTCGAGCCCGGGTTGACTTTCAGCGGGGCTCCTCCCTATTGTTAGGGGTTTGCGGTCGCGGCCGGGCCGAAAAGGATATTCATGCACAATCTGGGACGGTTGCTCAGCTACGTTCGCCCGCATCGGGGGTGGCTGGGG
>JALLOH010000680.1 GCA_027717655.1 Acidobacteriia bacterium AH_259_A11_L15 | reverse complement strand
CTGCAAGCGAGCGGCGATCTCCGCCTCCAGCTCGCTCACTCGCCCTGCGGTGGCCTCCGCCCCCTCCAGCTCGACGTTCAGCGCTCGCAACTCCTCCAGCCACCGCCGTGCCTCCGGCAGCTTGGCGTAGCCGGGCTTCTTTTCCGCCAGCGCCTCTTCGAACCGCTCCAGCGCCGCCCGGGCCCGCTCCAGGTAGGTTCCCCCCAACTCCTCCCGCGCAGTTTGCGCCTGCCCGCTCCGGGGGTACCGCTCCAGGAACTCGGCCCAGGCTTCTTCTGTGCCC
>JALLOH010000679.1 GCA_027717655.1 Acidobacteriia bacterium AH_259_A11_L15 | reverse complement strand
ATGTGGGCGAGGGCGCCGAGAAAGTCGAGGAAGCGGTGCGCGAGGACTTTCCCGCCGCGCGCGTGGCCCGGCTCGACCGCGACGCCGCCGCGGGCCGCCGCCGCGGCGAGCAAATCCTGCGGCGGTTCGTGCGCGGCCAGCTCGACATCCTGGTGGGCACGCAGATGATCGCCAAGGGCCACGACTTCCAGGGCGTGACCCTGGTGGGCGTAGTGTCGGCGGACTTGTTGCTGGGCTTGCCTGACTTCCGCGCGCCCGGCCACCTGGGTGAGCAACTGGAAGG
>JALLOH010000067.1 GCA_027717655.1 Acidobacteriia bacterium AH_259_A11_L15 | reverse complement strand
GCTTCTCGGAGCGAAGCGGAGATCCCGCGCTTTTGGCGGGGAGCCCCGCCGTAGCAGAAGGAAAGAAACGGGGTTTCAACCCCTGAAGCCATAGATGCCGAAGCGGACAAACATCGAGAAGATCCTGATCATTGGCTCGGGGCCGATTGTCATGCTCCACGGCTTTTGTCATTCCGAGCGCAGCGAGGAATCTGCTTTTCGTCAGGGCATGGCTTCAGCCGTGCCGAAAACGGTAGAAAAGGAGGGCGGCTGAGGCGCTTCGAACTTTAGGAAGGGCGGGGCTTCAGCCCCGCCGTAAAGGAGCCAAAGAAAGAGGGCTTTAGCCCCTGAAGCCAAGATGGCACGACCCAAACATCGGACAAAGCCGGGTGGAACGTACTTCGTTACCACCGATACTTGGCGGCGGCGCGCTCTTTTTCGAAAAGCTGCAGCAGCCCGGATTGTCGAAGCGAAGCTCCTCGAGTACAGAGATAAAGGCTTCTTCAGAATTCACAGCTATGTCATCATGCCCGATCATCTACACTTGCTCCTCACACCAGGCAATTCGACCACTCTCGAAAAAGCGTTGCAGCTCATTAAAGGTGGGTCAGCGCACGAAATTGGCAAGAAGCTCAAAGCGCGCTTTCCTGTCTGGCGCGCTGGGTTTACCGAGCACTTGATTAGGGACAAAGTAGACTACGATAGGCATGTACGCTACATTGAAAGCAATCCGGTGAAGGCCCGTCTGACTAGTCGCCCCGCAGACTATGCGTTCTGTTCAGCGAAAGGGAAATACAAGCTCGACCTGTGGCCCGTGACTCCAGGGGCTAAAGCCCTGGTGAGAGGAGAGCCCGCGGCGGCGGGGTTGAAACCCCGCCCTTCCGAAAGTTCATTCCGATTTCGAGGGGAAGGGCGGGACTTCAGTCCCGCCGTAACGAAAAAAGCTAAACGGGGCTCTAGCCCTTGAAGCCATAGATGCCGAAGCGGACGGACATCCAGAAAATCCTGATTATCGGCTCGGGGCCGATTGTGATCGGGCAGGCGTGCGAGTTCGACTACTCGGGCACCCAGGCCTGCAAGGCGCTGAAGAGCGAGGGCTACCGGGTCGTCCTGGTCAACTCCAACCCCGCCACCATCATGACCGACCCGGAGGTGGCCGACCGTACCTACATCGAACCGCTCACCGCCGAGTACCTCGAAGCCATCATCGCCGCCGAGCGCCCCGACGCCTTGCTGCCCACGGTGGGCGGGCAGACAGCCCTCAACCTGGCGGTGGAGCTGGCCGAGAGCGGCGTCCTGGAAAAATACGGTGTCGAGCTGATCGGCGCCTCCCTCCGCGCCATCAAGATCGCCGAGGACCGGCTGTGGTTCAAAGACGCCGCTGCCCGCTGCGGCTTGGAGAGCCCGCGCAGCTCCCTGGTGAACAACCTCCGGAACGCCTATGCCTTTGTTGAAAAAGTCGGCTACCCGGTGGTCGCGCGTCCGTCGTTCACCCTGGGCGGCACCGGGGGCGGCATGGCCTTCAATGCCGAGGAGTTCGAGGAGATCGTCAACCGCGGCCTTGACCTCAGCCCGGTGCACGAAGTCCTGATCGAAGAATCCGTCCTGGGCTGGAAGGAGTTCGAGCTGGAGGTGATGCGCGACCTGGCCGACAACGTGGTGGTCATCTGCTCCATCGAAAACTTCGACCCCATGGGCATCCACACCGGCGACTCCCTCACCGTCGCCCCCGCCCAGACCCTCACCGACAAGGAATACCAGCGGATGCGCGACTGGGCCCAGCGCATCATCCGCGAAGTGGGCGTCGATACCGGCGGCTCGAACATCCAGTTCGCCGTCCACCCCGAGAACGGCCGCATGCTCATCATCGAGATGAACCCGCGGGTGTCGCGCAGCTCCGCCCTGGCTTCGAAAGCCACCGGCTTTCCCATTGCCAAGATCGCCGCCAAGCTGGCGGCCGGCTATACCCTGGATGAAATCCCCAACGACATCACTCAGAAAACCCCGTCCTGCTTCGAGCCCACCATTGACTACGTGGTGGTGAAGATTCCCAAGTGGCAATTCGAGAAATTCCCCGGGGCCGACCGCACCTTGGGCACCGAGATGCGCTCGGTGGGCGAGGTGATGGCCATCGGGCGGACCTTCCAGGAAGCGTTGCTCAAGGGGATGCGCTCGCTGGAGACCGGCAAGCGCTTCGCTTTGCCGCGCATCCCGGAGGAGCGCCTGCGCGCTCTGCTGACCACGCCCACCCCGGAGCGCCTGGAGGCGCTCTTTGCCGCCCTCCGCCAGGGGATGAGCGGGGAAGAGATTCACCAGTTGACCTCCATCGACCCCTGGTTCCTTCGCCAGCTCGAAGCCATTGTGGCCCTCGAGCGGCAACTGACCCGGTTCAATTGCGACAGCGTTCCCCCCGAGCACTTGCGCGAGGCCAAGCGCGCCGGCTTCTCCGACCTCCACCTGGCTGAGCTCTGGCAAACCACCGCGGCGGCGGTGCGGGAGCGGCGACTAAAGCTGGGCCTCGAGGCCGTCTTCAAGCGCGTGGACACCTGCGCGGCCGAGTTCGAATCCTTCACCCCTTACCTCTACTCGACCTACGAAGATGAGGATGAAACCGACCCCAATGAGCGCCCGAAGGTCATGATCCTGGGCAGCGGGCCCAACCGCATCGGGCAGGGGATTGAGTTCGACTACTGCTGCTGCCACGCTGCCTTCGCCTTGAAAGAGGCGGGCTACGAGACCCTGATGGTGAACTGCAACCCGGAGACCGTCTCCACCGACTACGACACCTCCGACCGGCTCTACTTCGAGCCCCTGACCTTCGAGAACGTGATGAACATCGTGGCCCGCGAGCGGCCCACGGGAACCATCGTGCAGTTCGGCGGGCAGACCCCGCTCAACCTGGCCCGGCAGTTGAAAGCCGCCGGCGTCCACATCATCGGCACTTCTCCGGAATCGATTGACCTGGCTGAAGACCGGCAGCGCTTCAGCCGGCTCCTGCGCGAGCTGGCGATTCCCCAGCCGCGCCACGGGCTGGCGACCAGCGTGGAGGAAGCCGTCGCGGTCGCCGAACAGATCGGCTTCCCGGTGGTCATCCGGCCCTCCTACGTGCTGGGCGGGCGCGCCATGGTCATCGCCTACGACCGCTCCACGGTCGAGACTTACGTCAGCGAGGCGGGCGAGTTCGAGCAGGCCTTCCCCATCCTGCTCGATCAGTTCGTGGAGGATTCCTTCGAGCTCGACGTCGACGCGCTCTGCGACGGTGAGGACGTCTACATCGGCGGCATCATGGAGCACATCGAAGAGGCCGGCATCCATTCGGGCGACTCCTCCTGCGTGCTCCCCGCCTACCAGCTCGATGCGCGGCACCTGGAAACGATTCGTGACTACACCGGCCGCTTGGCGCGGGCGCTCAATGTCGTGGGCCTGATGAACGTGCAGTACGCGGTGCCGTCGCGCCCGGAGGGCGGTCAGGGCGACGTGGTCTACGTCTTGGAGGTCAACCCGCGCGCCTCCCGCACTGTCCCCTACGTGAGCAAAGCCACCGGGGTGCCGCTGGCCAAGCTCGCCGCCCGGCTGATGACCGGAGCCCGCCTGCGCGACTTCCGCCTCCCGGCCGAATCCGCCCGCCTCGCCCCGCCGCCTTTCTACGCGGTCAAATCGCCCGTGTTCCCCTTCAACCGCTTCCACGGCATCGACACCATCCTGGGCCCGGAGATGAAGTCCACCGGCGAGGTGATGGGCGTGGCCGCCGAGTTCGGCCTGGCCTTCGCCAAGGCGCAGCTTGCCGCCGGCCAGCGCCTGCCCACCGAAGGCACGGCGTTCTTGAGTGTGAACAACCGCGACAAGCGGGGCCTGCTGCCCATCGCCCGCCAGTTGGCCGCACGCGGCTTCCGCCTGGTGGCCACCCGGGGCACGGCGGAGTTCCTGCGCGCCCAGGGGCTGGCCGTGGACCCGGTCTTCAAGGTGAACGAAGGCCGGCCCAACGTGGTGGACTTGATCAAGACGGCAAAGATTCAGTTGATCATCAACACCCCGCTGGGACGGAAGTCCTTCTACGACGAGCGGGGCATCCGCCGCGCGGCCATCCGCCACCAAGTCCCCTGCATCACCACGCTCGAAGCTGCCACGGCTGCGGTGACCGGAATCGAGGCCCTGCAGAAGCACAAGGTCGAGGTCCGCTGCCTGCAGCAGTTGCACGCCGGCGTCCCCGCCGCCGCGACGCCCTTAGGGGCGGCCGACTCCTCCGCTCCTGCCGGGAATCAGGTATGAGCCAGCTATCGCTGTGCGGCATCTTTCCTCCTGTCACCACGCCCTTCGCGCCCGATGAAAGCGTTGACCTGAAGGCGCTGGGGGCGAACCTCAAGGAGTACAACCGCACCCGGCTGGCCGGCTACGTGGTGCTGGGCTCCACCGGCGAATCGGTCTATCTGCGCCCGGAGGAAAAACTGAAAATTCTGGAGGCCGCGCGGGCGGCGGCGGACCCGGGCAAGGTTTTGATTGCCGGCACCGGCCTTGAGTCCACCGCCGAGACCCTGGAGTTGACCCGCCGCGCCGCCTCCCTCGGCTACCAGGCGGCGCTGGTGCGCACACCTTCCTACTTCAAGCCCCAGATGACCGAGGCGGCGCTCGAGCAGCACTACCGTACCCTGGCTGACTCCAGCCCCATCCCGCTGCTCATCTACTCCGTCCCGCAGTTCACCGGCCTGGCGGTGGAGGCGCCGCTGGTAGCCCGGCTGGCCGAGCACCCGAACATCGTCGGCGTCAAGGAAAGCTCGGGCAACGTCAGCCGGGTAACCCAGATGATTCACCGCTCGCCCCCGGACTTCCAGGTGCTGGTGGGCTCGGCCACCACGCTCTACCCCTCGCTGGCGGTGGGCGCCGCCGGGGCCATTCTGGCCGTGGCCTGCGCGCTGCCCGAGTTGTGCACCGAGCTTTATGAAGTCTTCCGCCGGGGCAACCACGCCCGCGCCCGCTCCCTGCAGGAAAAGCTGCTCGAGCCCACCGTGGCGGTCACCTCCCGCTACGGCATCGCCGGCTTGAAGTTCGCTATGGAGCTGCGCGGCTACGCCGGCGGCCGGCCCCGCCGGCCGCTCTTGCCCTTGGACGAGCAGACCCAGGCGGAGCTGACCCGCCTCTTCCGCGCCCTCGAACCGTCTCACTAGTGCTGTTCCAAGCACGGGATAGGCTGAAAAGATAAGCGGCGCGCGGCACCCGCCATTGGAGCGGTACGAGCTTGCCCGCCCCCGCAGGGCGCGGGTAAGATGGCTGGCTTCTATGGACTCGCACTGTATCCGCTTCACCGAGATTCCCCACACGACGAAGCTGGTCGTCGACACCCTCTATGACTTTTCTCGCGTCGCTCATTTCTACGCCTACGACCCCTTTGACCCGGCTAGTTTCCGCGCTTCCGCGCAGGCGGCTCCCCGGGATTCGGAGGCTTCGGCCCGCCACGCCACGGTGGCTGACGTTCTGGCCGAGCAGAACCGCGATTTCGGCGGCGATGAGAAAAGCCAGAAGAACATCGCCCGGCTCCGCAGCGGGGAAGCGGTGGCGGTGGTGAGCGGCCAGCAAGTGGGCCTGTTCGGCGGGCCCGCCTACAGCGTCTACAAGGCCCTCACCGCCGTCCGCCTGGCCAGGAAGCTGACCGCCGAGGGACTGCCGGCGGTCCCGGTCTTCTGGCTGGCCAGCGAAGACCACGACTTTGCCGAGGCGAACCACTGCTTCCTGCTCGACTCGGACTTTCAGTGGCAGGAGCTGCGGCACACTTCCAGCGCGCCGGACGGCGCTCCAGTGGGCTCCATCGTTTTCGACGGCTCCATCAACGCCCTCCGGGGCCGCCTGGCGGAGCTGTGGCCCGGCGAAGCAGCGGCCGAAGCGGAAGCGCTGTTGGCCGGCTACGCCCCGGGCGCGACCTACGCCCAGGCCTTCGGCCGCCTTGTCCAGCGGTTGTTCGCCGGCCAGGGCCTGGTGGTTCTGGACCCCTTGCATGCGAAGCTGCACCAATTGAGCCGACCGCTTTTCCGGCGCGCCCTGGAAGAAACCGAAGCTCTGCAGAAGTTGGTGCGCGAGGCCAGCCGGCGGCTGGCGAAGGCCGGCTACCACGTCCAGGTGCGCTTGCGGGAGAACGCCACTATGCTCTTCGTCCTGGGGGGCGGCCGGCGCCTGCCGCTGCGCCGTCGGCGCAACGGAGCCTTCCTGGCCGGGAAAGCCGAGCATTCGCTGGACGACTTGCTCTCCCTGCTCGACGCGCACCCGGAGCGCTTCAGCCCCAACGTGCTGTTGCGCCCGCTGATGCAGGATTGGCTGCTGCCCACGGTGGCCTATGTGGCGGGGCCGAACGAAGGCGCTTACTTTGCCCAACTAGGGCCGCTCTACCAAGAGCTGCTGGGTCGCATGCCGGTGATTTTTCCCCGCGCCAGCCTCACCCTGGTGGAGCCCAAGGTGCGGCGGGTGCTGGAGAAGTATCGCCTCAGTTTGCCCGACCTCTTTGGTGCCCCGCATATTGTGCGCGCCCGCCTGGCTGAGCGCCACCTGCCGCCGGGCTTGCTCCGGCGGTTGGAGCGAACGGAAGGAAAGATCGAGCAATTGCTCCGGGAGACGGCGCAGGCGGTCAAGAAACTCGACCCCACGCTCGCTGGCGCCACCGAGACCAGCCGGCGCAAGATGCTCTATCAGTACGGAAAAATTCGGCGGAAAACCGCGGGGGCCCAGGCCGGGCGCACCGAAATCGTCGACCACCACCTGGAGATTCTCCTGAACGCGCTCTACCCCCATCGTGGCTTGCAGGAGCGGCGGATGAACTTCCTGAGCGTCGTGGCCCGGCAGGGGCAGGGGGTGCTGGAGCGCCTGCTCGCGCAGGTGGACTTTCCCTGCCGCGACCACCAGGTGATTCTGCTTTAGGGCTGGTGCTAGAATGGGTGAGAGTTTCCGACAGGCGGGGGAGAATCGGTGAAGGAAAACCGTTCCGCCGTGGCCGCCACCTGGCAGGTGGTCGCGGTGGCGACCAAATCGCGCACGCACATCAAGGACATCACCCGGGAAGTGGCCGGGGCGGTGAGGCAGTCGGGAGTCGAAAACGGGTTGTGCTACCTCTACGTGCCGCACACCACCGCCGGCATCCTGATCAACGAGAGTGACGATCCGGACGTGGCCCGCGACATCGGCGAGACCCTCGACCGCCTGGTCCCCCGCGACGCCAAGTACCGCCACTACGAGGGCAACGCCGACTCCCACGTCAAGGCCTCGTTGGTAGGCTCGTCGGAAATCGTCCCTATCGAAGGCGGCAAGCTGGGACTGGGGCGCTGGCAGGGAATCTTTTTCTGCGAGTTCGACGGGCCGCGGCAGCGGCAGGTGAAGGTCAGGATCGTCGGCGACTAGTCCCCGCGAGGTGCTGGAATGGCCGGAAAAGCTTCCACGAAAACCGCCCCCGCCACAGCGCGCGCGCCGCAAGTGAAAGAGTGGATCGACCTGCGCAGCGACACTGTGACCAAGCCCACGCCGGAGATGCGCCGGGCGATGGCGGAGGCCGAAGTGGGCGACGACGTTTACGGTGAGGACCCCACGGTCAACCGCCTGGAGCAGCGGGCGGCGGAAGTCTTCCAGCGGGAGGCGGCGCTCTTCGTCCCCACCGGCTCGATGGGGAACCTCATCTGCGTTCGCGTCCACTGCGACCACGGGAACGAAGTCATCTGCGAGTCCCGCGGCCACATCTTCAACTTCGAGACCGCCTCGATGAGCGCCATCGCCGGCTGCCTGCCGCGCCCGGTCGAGACGGGAGACGGCATCCTGAGATGGGAGCACATCGAGCCGGCCATCCGCCCCAAGGTCTACTACCGGGCGCAGACCGGGCTGATTTCGCTCGAGAACACCCACAATATCGCCGGGGGGCGCGTGCTGCCCACGGAAGTGCAGGACGAGATTTGCGAGCGGGCCCACGAGCGCGGCCTGCCCGTGCACCTGGACGCGGCCCGCATCTTCAACGCCGCCACTGCCCTGGGCAAGAGCGTGGCCGAAATCACTCGCAAAGTGGACTCCATCATGTTCTGCCTGTCCAAGGGCCTGGGCGCGCCGGTGGGCTCAATGGTGGTTGGTACGCGCCCGTTCATCGAGCGGGGGCGGGTCTTCCGCAAGATGTTCGGCGGTGGGATGCGCCAGGCGGGCGTGCTGGCCGCGGCCGGGCTGATCGCCTTGGAAAAGCACCCGCCTCTCTTGGCCCGCGACCACCAGAAAGCCAAACGCCTGGCCGAGGCCCTGGCCGAATTCCCCGGTGTCCGCATCGACCCCAAGGACGTGGAAACCAACATCTTGGTGTTTGACGTCTCCGGCACGGGGAGCAGCGCCCCCGAGCTTTCGGCGAAACTCAAGCAGCGCGGGGTGCTGGCCAACGCCATCGACCCCAAGACCATGCGGATGGTCACCCACCTCGACGTCAGCGAGGACGACATCGAGCAGGCCATTCGCGTCCTGCAAGAAGTGCTGCCCCGGCCCGCGTAGGGGCCGCACGCGGCGGGCCTGGCCGGCTGCGAGAAGTCGATGGTCGACATCCTCTACGCCTACGCTCACTGGCCGGGGTAATCCGCGCGAATCCGGAGTATGATATAAACTTTAGGTTCGTCCGCGCAGGAGATCGAGAGAGCCAGTGGATTTCCGCTTCACCGACGAGCAGGAGCAACTGCGCCGCACGGTGCGCGAGTTCGCCGAAGCGGAGATTCGTCCGCACGTGATGGAGTGGGACGAGGCCAACCGCTTCCCCCAAGAAATCCTCCAGCCCCTGGCCGAACTGGGCCTGTGGGGGGTGATTTTTCCCGAGAAGTACGGCGGCGCGGGGATGGGCTACCTCGAGTACTGCCTCGTCCTGGAGGAGCTGGCGCGCGTTGACCCCTCGGTGGCCTTGATGGTCGCCGCCCATACCTCGCTCTGCACCAACCACATCTTCAAGTTCGGCACGGAGGCGCAGCGGCAGAAGTACGTGGTGCCGCTGGCCCAGGGGAAGAAGCTCGGCTGCTGGAGCCTGACCGAGCCGGGGGCCGGCTCCGATGCCGGCGGCACCCGTACGACGGCCCGGCGCGAGGGCGACGGTTGGGTGCTGAACGGCTCCAAGACCTTCACCACCAACGGCCACCACGCCCAGGTCTGCGTGGCTATGGCGGTCACCGAGCCCGGCCAGGGCCACCACGGCATCTCCGCCTTCATCCTCGCGGAGGGAATGAAGGGTTTCCGTCCGGGGAAGAAGGAGAACAAGCTGGGGATGCGCTCCAGCGACACTTCGGAAGTCATCTTCGAAGACTGCCGCCTCCCGGAAGAAAACCTCCTGGGCAAGGAAGGCGAGGGCTTCATCAACAGCCTGCAAATACTTGATGGGGGCCGCATCTCCATCGCGGCCCTGGCCGTGGGTCTGGCCCAGGGCGCCTTCGACGCCGCCCTCCAGTATTCTCGGGAGCGCAAGCAGTTCGGCCAACCCATCGCCCGCTTCCAAGCCATCCAGTGGAAGCTCGCCAACATGAAAATGGAGATCGAGGCCGCCCGCTACCTCACCTACCAAGCCGCCTGGCAGGCCGACCAGGGCCGGCCCGACACCCGGCTGTCGGCGATGGCCAAGCTTTTTTCCGGCGAGGTGTGCGTGCGCGCCGCCGAGCAAAGCGTGCAGACTCACGGCGGCTACGGTTTCATCAAGGACTATCCGGTGGAAAAGTTCTTTCGCGATTCCAAGTTGTGTACCATCGGAGAAGGTACCAGCGAGATCCAGCGCCTCGTCATCGCCCGGCAACTGCTGGGCAAGGCCAGGGGGAAATCTTGAGGAAATCCGCTGGCGTCCAGTCTGCCTCGGTGGTCGAGGGCGTGCGCGGCGGCGACCCCCGCGCCATCGCCCGCGCCATCAGTGCCCTTGAAAACCGCGAGCCCGGCGCCGACCGTATCGTCCAGGAGCTGTTCCCCTATACGGGCAAGGCGGTGCTCATCGGCCTGACCGGCGCGCCCGGCACCGGCAAGAGCTCGCTGGCCAACTGCCTGGCGCGGCACTACCGCGAGCAGGGTAAGCGCGTGGGCGTCCTGGCGGTCGACCCCACCAGCCCTTTCACCGGCGGCGCCTTGCTGGGCGACCGCATCCGTATGCAGCAGCACGCCACCGACCAGGGCATCTACATCCGCAGCATGGCCACCCGCGGGATGCTGGGCGGACTGGCCCGGGCCACCGCCGACGCTGCCCTGGTGCTCGATGCCGCGGGTAAGGATTTGATCTTCGTGGAGACCGTGGGCGTAGGCCAGGACGAAGTGGAGATCATGCGTCTGGCCGACGTCACCGTCCTGCTGCTGGTGGCCGGCTACGGCGACGACGTGCAGAACTTCAAGGCCGGCGTGATGGAAATCGCCGACATCTTCGTCCTCAACAAGGCCGACCGCGGCGACACCGACCGGCTGGAGAACGAGCTGAAGGTGGTGCTCGGCCTCGGCCAGCGCCCCGACCACTGGCACCCCCCCATCGTCAAGACCGTCGCCACCGACGGCGCGGGCGTCCCGGAGCTGGCCGCGGCCCTGGAAGACTACCGCGCTCACCTGGAGCGCGTCGGTTTGCGGGAAGAGAAGAGCACGCAGCGCTGGCAGGAGCGGTTGGTGGATCTGATTCGCGAGCGCGCCGTCGAGCGGGTGGTGAAAGCCGGCCTGGGGAAGGAACAACTGGCCGACTACGCCCGCCAGGTCGCCCGCCGCGAGCGCGACCCCTACACCGTAGTCGAGGAGTTGCTGCGCACCGCCGGCATCGCAGAATGAAGCGTTCGCGGAAGGGCGGGGCTTCTCGGAGCGAAGCGGAGATCCCGCGCTTTTGGCGGGGAGC
>JALLOH010000678.1 GCA_027717655.1 Acidobacteriia bacterium AH_259_A11_L15 | reverse complement strand
TGGTGATGTAGCGGGTGCTATGGCACGCACTACAGAAGGTTTCGACCAGCACCCGGCCTTCGCCCGGCGCCAACGTGACGCCATAGCGCGGGTAGGGGTCTACGCTGTAGACGCCGCCCTCCGCATGGCTCGGAGGAGCGGGGTGGTCGACGTTGTTAAGGTTACCCTGAGGGGCTCTGCTGGCGGCGTTCCCGTAGGCTCCTGCGCTTGCCAGAGCAAGGAAGATCAATCCAACCAAGACGAGCGCGCCGTGAGGCTTCACTAAGCCAGCTCCTCTCAAGTTG
>JALLOH010000677.1 GCA_027717655.1 Acidobacteriia bacterium AH_259_A11_L15 | reverse complement strand
CAAGACCGCCAGGCTTACCGCCAGCCCCGCCCTCAGCGGGGCCAGCAGGCCGCGGCCTGATTACGGCGGTCGGCGAATCCGAAGAGGTTTCCATCCCGCCGGAAGCCTGGGTGATCGAGGGCGAGGGCTTGAGCGTCTACCCCGGCCTGATTGATTCCCTCACCACGCTCGGCCTCCCAGCCGCTGGAGGAGCCCCGGGCGCCGGCGCGCAGCAAGCCTTCGCGCCGCCGCGCAAGATTTCCCAGGGCCCGGAGGACCGGCCGGCCACCATGACCTGGCAGAAC
>JALLOH010000676.1 GCA_027717655.1 Acidobacteriia bacterium AH_259_A11_L15 | reverse complement strand
GTTCAATCTGATTCCCGTTCTTTCCGCGCTAGAAAACGTGGAATTCGTGATGCTGTTGCAGGGGGTGCCAGAGATGCAGCGCCGGGACCGCGCCATGACGCTGCTCAAGGAACTGGGATTGGAAGGGATGGAGCACAGGCGTCCGCAGCAACTATCCGGTGGGCAGCAGCAGCGCGTGGCGGTGGCGCGCGCCATCGCGGCCGAGCCGATCATCGTGCTGCCCGATGAGCCGACCGCCAATCTGGATTCCAAAGCCGGCGCCGCGCTCATGGACATGATGAAGG
>JALLOH010000675.1 GCA_027717655.1 Acidobacteriia bacterium AH_259_A11_L15 | reverse complement strand
ACCCTGCACAACCCGGAGTTTGTGCTGCGATTTGACTTCGACATCACCCTGCGGGTGCCGAGGAAGTACGACGCGGTAGCCGTGGGCAACAAGATGGAGGAGCAAGAAGAGGGCGACTACAAGGTGACCCGCTGGGTGACCGACGTTCCGCTGGCCGTGGCCGGGTTCGCTTTCGGCAGCTACTACATCCACGAAGAAGAATTGGACGAGGACACCACGGTGCAAGTGTTCGTCAACAAACAACCCGATCGGTTTATGCGGGAGATCGAGATGCTGGCCCAAGA
>JALLOH010000674.1 GCA_027717655.1 Acidobacteriia bacterium AH_259_A11_L15 | reverse complement strand
GTCGATACCCTGATCAGCTCGGAGAGTTTCCCCGGCCGTTATACCGGCGAGAGCGATCTCTTGCGGGCGTTGGAAGAACTCCGCCGCCGGCACCCGCTGAAGCTGGTGGCGGCCACCCTGGGCCGCGACGGGGTCGTGGGGCTCGCGGGCGAGCGCTTCCTCTACCAGCCGGCGTTCGTGGTCCCCTGCCGGGACACCACCGGGGCCGGCGACGTTTTCCACGGCGCCTTCATCTACGCTCTTTTGCAGGGTTGGGCGATGGAGCGGATTCTCGAGTTCAGCAA
>JALLOH010000673.1 GCA_027717655.1 Acidobacteriia bacterium AH_259_A11_L15 | reverse complement strand
GGTGATGGTGGCAAACGATCTTCCCGCCCTGACTGATCCTTTAGTGAGCGATGTTCTGCGCGCATTAACCGTCAGCCCCGACCAGGTGCTGCAACTGACGCCAGAAAAAATCGCGATGCTGCCGCAAGGCAGTCACTGCAACAGTTGGCGGTTGGGTACTGACGAACCGCTATCACTGGAAGGCGCTCAGGTGGCATCACCGGCGCTCACCGATTTACGGGCAAACCCAACGGCACGCGCCGCGTTATGGCAACAAATTTGCACATATGAACACGATTTCTTCC
>JALLOH010000672.1 GCA_027717655.1 Acidobacteriia bacterium AH_259_A11_L15 | reverse complement strand
GTGCGCGCCAGCCCCAGCAGCGCCGCCAGGTCGGCTTCCGGGATTTCCGCCCGGGCCACCAGCAAGGGCTGCGTCTGGTAATTGTCCAGCCGAAAGCTCAAGCGGGCGCTTAGCCGCTGGCCGATCTGCACGGTGAACGCCTCGGCCGACACTCGCCGGGAATCCAACGCGAGCAGAAGGGCGGGAATGCGGACCGGCTCGGGCAGTTGGGGCGTCAAGAGGGACAAGTCGCGGAAGCCGAGGCTGCCCTGGTAGCCCAGCTCCTCCAGCGGACCGCTCAGTTC
>JALLOH010000671.1 GCA_027717655.1 Acidobacteriia bacterium AH_259_A11_L15 | reverse complement strand
TCCCAATGCGGGCGACGAACTGGGGGAGCGTCTCCAGGCGAGCGTCGTTGGCGGCGATTTGCTGAATCTGTTCCCGCGAGAGCCGCCCGGCCAGCGGCGCCAGGGCGTCGTCGCCCGCATTGGGATGCCCGGCAATGATCGCCACCAAGGACTCCGGGACGTCCGCCTGGGAAGCGCAGTAGGCCAGGGCTTCGGCCGAGGCCTCCGGGTTGGGCAGCAAGGAAGCGATTTTTTCCGGAGGCCAAGTCGCCAGAGTCTGCCGGGCCACGTCGCTGCAGGTGGGG
>JALLOH010000670.1 GCA_027717655.1 Acidobacteriia bacterium AH_259_A11_L15 | reverse complement strand
CCTCAGTTACATCAACACGAACGAAGGACTTTTCAGTTACATCGGTTTCCCGGTGGGTAAAAGAAAAGATAACCTCGACAATCTTTCGGACACCACTGAGAGGCGATGTACGAACATCTACAGCGGTCAAAGAAGAGTTTCGGCCAAAAGCTTCGGCGGCGGTCGCGTATATCGCTGGATAACGCATAGCGAGATAGTTCAGCGCGCGATGGTCGTCTGTCGCGCCGGCATTGTCCACCATTTGCATGATCCTCATGAACAGCTCCTGTGCAGTCGCTGTAAACT
>JALLOH010000669.1 GCA_027717655.1 Acidobacteriia bacterium AH_259_A11_L15 | reverse complement strand
CCATGGGGCCGGGGATTGCGGTTGACCCGGACTCGGTGGAAGCCACCGCCTGAGGAGAGCACGCGCCGTGCCCAAGAAGCGCAGCGACAAGCAGCAAGAGGTCGACGCCCTGCACCGGGAGCTGCTGCGGGTCTCCACGCTGGTACTAACCAGCTTCCACGGGTTGAAGGCGGGGCAGGAGACGGAATTGCGCCGCCTGATCGAAAACGTGGGCGGCAAGTACCGGGTCGTGAAGAACACCCTGGCTCGCCGCGCCTCCCAGGAAACCCCGGCGGCGCCCCTGTT
>JALLOH010000066.1 GCA_027717655.1 Acidobacteriia bacterium AH_259_A11_L15 | reverse complement strand
GCAGGAGCCACCGGGTTGAACACGCTGTGGAGGTGCGGTGACGACACTGGCAATCATTGCCGGCGTGGGCTTGCTGCTGCTTCTGGCCGTCGGGGTGTGGTACCTGAAGCGGAAGTTCGAGAACCTGGGCCAGCATCTCCCCGCCGCCCTGGAGCACTGGGAAAAGGAAATCGAAAAACTGGAGAAGCCCAAGGGCTAGTACGCCCCGCATTCTTTCCAGACCACAAAACTGTCTGCTTAAGGTTCTAAGCCACAGAAAGCGGGTGCAGAGCACCTCTTCCGGAGAGAGTTTTTTTTCGAGGCCGGAGACTAGTCGTCGGCGGAGGGGTGGGCCGGCCCCTCGGTTCCGCTCGGGGTAAAGCGGCCGCGGCCGGGGCGGTCCACGGTGCCGGAGCTGAGGACGACCAGGTCGCCGGCGCCGGGGACGGTGTCGGGGTCGCGGGGGCCGAAGGCCTGGGGCTGCTCGGCCGGGCGGCCCAGCTCGCGGCGCATGCGCTCGAACTCGCTCTCGGGCTGACCGAGGGCGCGGGTGCGCACGCCCTTCTTGAGCCCGTGTTGCACCAGGCGGCTGATGCCGATGTTGCCCGTCCAAAAGAGCAGATTGCGCACGTGGAAGAAGCTGCGAAAGCCGTTGGGGCCGTACGGGAAGCGGACCGGCCAGCGCCAACTGAGGCGCTGGCGGATGGACTTCCAGTTGTAGAACCCGCCCCAGGCGTAGGCGATGAGTTCTTTGAGCTCCTGTTCGCTCATGTTCTTGGGGATATAGGTGACGTTGCCGAAGTTGTATTCGCTCCAGTCGTTCTCGCGCAGGCGGCCTTCGGCGATGTACTGGCGGTAGAGCGCGGTGCCGGGCAGCGGCGTCAGGCAGGAGAACTGGGCGAACTCCAGCCTGGCATCCTTCACCACCTGCACGGTCTCCTGTAGCGTCTCCGGGCTGTCCGAATCCAAACCGAAGACGAACGCCCCCCAGATGCCGATCTTCTTGGAGTGAATCCGTTCCACGACGCGGAAGAAGCGCTCGTGCCAGTTGGAGGGCTTGCCGAGCTTCTTCAGCCCGGCGTTGGAGAAGGTCTCAAACCCGATGAACAGCGTCACGCAACCGGCCTGGCGGGCCAGCTCCAGCAACTCTTCGTCCTCGCCCAGCAGGATGGTGGCCTGCGCTCCCCAGCGGATCTTGAGCGGGGCGATGGCCTTGAAAAGCTCGCGCGCCCGCCGGGGGTTGCCGTTGATGATGTCGTCGATGAAGAACACCCAGCGGTTGCGCCCCAGCGACCGCAGTTCTTCCTGGACTTGCTCCAGCGGGCGGAAGCGGTAGGCGCGACCGGCGGTGCGGCTGACCGAGCAGAAGTCGCAATCGAAGGGGCAGCCGCGAGCGGTCTCGACCGTCTGCGGAATCAAATAACGGTCGAGCTTCAAGAGGTCCCGCCGGGGAAGGGGGCCGCCCTGCATATCGAACAAGCGGTCGGCGCGGTAAATCTTCTGCAGCTTGCCTTTCCGGTAGTCCTCGATGACCCGCGGCCAAAGATACTCGGCTTCCCCCACCACCAGGGCGTCGCAGTGGGGCGCCGCCTCCGGGGTGGCCACGGTGACGTGCACGCCGCCCAGCACCACCGTCTTGCCGCGGCGGCGGAACTTGTCGGCGATGTGATAAGCGGCGGGCGCCATGTTGGTCATGGCGGTGATGCCGATGAGGTCGGCGTCCGTGTCGAAGTCGATGGGCTCGACGCTCTCGTCCACAATTTGGACCTCGACGTCGGGAGGCGTGAGCGCCGCCAGGATGGCCAGGTTCAAGCCCGGGAAGACCCCGCCTTTCCCGAAGTGCATATTCCTGGTGAACCAGGAGATCCACTTGGGGAAAGCCGGCACCCGGTAACAATTGAAGGGATTGTTCGGGCTGATAAGCAGGACCTTCAGCGAATCCCGCGGCAAGTCGCTCCTCCGGGAACATCAACTTGCAGACTTCTGAGCCCGACGGCAGGCCCCGGCATTCTACCCGTCGAGCAGGGTCAATGCCAAGAGGAATCGGCGGAGTGCTCAGCCAAGTTCCTGGCGGAGGCGCTGGGTCAAGTCGGGGAGCCCGGCGACCGGCACCAGGGCAACGGACTGCTCGGCCAGGATGCGGGCGGAGAGCTCAGCGGTTTCGTTTTCCGGCGGGCCTTCCACGATGGCCGTGCAGGTGGCGAAGCGCTTTTCGGCGGCCAGGCGGGTCTGGATGCGCTCCATCGTGTAGGCCAGCACCTTGGCGCGGTCCACTTCCCGTTCCAGCGCCAACGTTTGCAGGAAGCCCAGGTTGCCGTTGCGGCGGTAGCCGAAGTCGAAACGGAAGCGGTCGCCGCGGTGGGTAAACTTCTCGACGCGCACCCCGCGCTCCAGCCGGCGCAGCAGACCGGCCCGACGCAAGGCGTCGTTCAATTGCGCGCGAATCCAAGCGCGCGAGCGCTCGACGGCGGCGGCCAAGCGCGTCGGGTAGCGCGGCTCGGCCACGTAGGTCTCGTAGAGTCGTTCGAGCTCAGCTTCCGGGTCCGGCGTCAGCACCGCCTTGGGCGGAGTGAACTCCAGCGCGTTCGAGAATTGCTGCAAGCGCTCGAGCAGGGCGGCGAGGTTCTCGGGCTGGGCAGCGGCCTCCGATTCGATCTGCTTTTCGAGCGCCGCCAGCACATCCAGGTCGGCCCAGGGGTGGAGCCGACGGACGCGGGCGAAGTTTTCCAGCAGCCGCGGGGCCAGCAGGCGCTTTTCGGCCGGGTCGTGGAGGACTACGCCGATGTTGACGAACTCCCCCCGCACGATGTTGGGCACGTAGCGCAGCAGGTAAAACTGGCAGGCGCGTTCTTTATCGGGCATAAGCGAGTCCCTCAGGGGCTAAAGCCCCTTTGTTGCTGCTGCCCCCTACGGCGGGGTTGAAACCCCGCCCTTCCAAAACCCCGCTTGGTGGGGCAGACATTCCTGTCTGCCACGCGGGCCTCCAGCCCGCCTGGGAGAAAAGCCCTCCTTCTCACGCTACAGTCACCTCCAGTTGGGGAAGGGCTCGCGATGGGAATTCTTCGCGGCGCTGATTAGCTCGCGGATTCTCTTGCGGCGGCGGTCAAGCTGTTCGAGCAGGCGACTCATGGCTTCGGTGTCGGCATTGTACCACTCCGGGGGCACCGAGGCGGCGGCTTCGTCGAGCACCGCCGGGCTGAACGCTTCCAGGCGCGAGAGCCAGGGCTCAAGCCTGTCCCAGCCACGCACGCCCGCGTACACACGATGCCGGTAGTAGATACCCCGCAGGGGGCTGTCAGGGAAATTCCATTCCCCGGCGTTCAGGCAGAAGCCCTGGTCAATCATCAGGGCGCGGTAGCCGCGCCGGGGGGGCGGAGCGGCCACGAAGATGACTTGGCGGCCGTTGGTGTTGCAGGTCCATTGGTCGAAGAGCAGCATGCCGGCGAACTCGGCCAGGTTTTCGACCTCGCTCAGGCGCTCGTCGGGCAGCAAATCATAGACCGTGGTCTTCGCGGGCGAGCCGGGGAAGCGCGACCCGAATTGGAACCCGGGAAGGCATTTTTCCCACTTCCCCGCCTTGTGAATCCGCAGCTCCGGAGTTCCGTCTATTAGTTGCGCCTCCACCTTCACCACCTCCGGGCGGGCCACGGGCAACCCGAGCGCCTGGGCCAACAAACCGCAGAGCATTTCATTGGCCAGAATGCGGAGGTGTTGGGGGTTGTTCTGGAACTTGGTGACGTAGTAAGCGCCGTCCTGGCAGCGCAGCAGGTGGGCTTGCGCCCCGCCGCGCATCCGGCGTATGTGTTCGAGGGCGCGCTTGGGCATCTCCGCGGAAAACCCGCCTGCGGCCGGCAGGTCGTCGCCATCCTAGTGGGAAGAGAGAAGCGCCGCAAGGATTTTCAGACCACAAAATGCATCCGACAAAAAACGTCGGTGCATCCTGGTGGCAAGGCCACGAGCAGCCAAGAAGGGAGGGCAAGAGGTTGAGAGGATACCGTCAAATCTGAGCGGGCCAAGCGGAAAGCTAGCACTTCATCGAGCTATCTTGACCGACAGGTTGCCAACGGAGACGGAATCTCCAGGGTCGGCCTGTACGAACAAGAAAATCAGGTCAGCCTCCTTTCCGGCTGGAACGATGACGACGAAGGTCCCCACCATCTTTGTGGCAAAGTCGTTCACTTGCTTGTAGAAAGGTTTTCCAATTCCGCCCAAGTGGCAGGCCAAAGCCGGCAACTTCTTTCCGTCCCGCGTAGAGAGAGCGACGGCGTTCAGCCCCTCAATGGGGACGCGAAGGTCGGAGTCTGCGTTGTTGGCGAGAGTGACAAGAACAGCAACCGAATCGCCCAGTGTTTCCTGGAGTTTTTCGCACGACTGGAAAGTCGTGTAGCTCACATGCGCTCCTGTCCCCTCCCAAGCGGAGGGCCAATTGGGTGGGTCGGGAAACTCGCACAGGGTTTGGAAAGGCCAAAGCCGGGCTGTGGCGGTGAATGCTTCTGCCGCGGGAACGCGTGTCTTGCGCTCGACATGCATCGACATTTCTTCAAAACCCTGCTGGGCGGCTTCCTCCGGGGAAAGCCTTTCGAAGGAAAAACGCTGGTTGCTCCAACGCAAGCGATAAGCGTGGCCATCATTAGTGAGTCCCCAGCCAATCTGAAACTCCGCGTCCTCGCCCGCGGCAATGATTTGGTCCAGGTTGCTGGTGACGTCCTGTACGATACGGGCCTCGGGACCCCAGCGGTTTACTTCTTTAATCTTTGCGATCAGCCGGTCCTTTTCGCTTTCCACCGTAGGGGCGATGGGTTCCTGAGCATAGACCGGGAGCCCTAAGCCCACAATGAGCACCCAGAAGCTACACGCCAGGGCTTTCTGAATCCGAGGCGACATCTCCCGCCTCCGGCACTAGAAGGTAGAGTAGTAGAGAGCAACCAACGCGGCGGAATCCTACACGTACCCGATTGGCGGGGTCAAGCTGAGCAGCCGAGTTTGGCCAGGCCTATTGAGATTCCCATTCGGCCAGGAAGGCTTCGACCGAGTCGAGGTAGACGTCGGGGAAGTCAGACTGGGGGCGGCGGGCGCGAATCAGGCGCAGGGCCTCGCGGCGCGGGTAGCCCAGGGCGCGCAGGATGGCCAGGGCGACCATGGGGCCGCGGTGAATCCCGGAGGCGCAGTGGACCAAGACTTTCGTGCTCGGCCGGGCCAGGGCGTCGAGGGCGAAGCGGACGCTGCGGAAAAACAGCTCGGCCGGCTTGGGCAGGAAGTCGTCGTCGGTGCCCAGGTCGAGCACCCGCGGCTCGTGGTCGCCGGAAAGGACAAGCGCACGGTCGTCAAACTCGATTTGGGTGTTGATGATGTGAGTGAAGCCGGCGCGCTTGAGCTCGTCCAGGTTCTCTCGGGTCCAGATGCCGCCACCGACCGCCAGCCGCTTGGTTAGAAAGTCGTAGTCGGCCATCAGCGCCCCTCGCCCCTCTCCTTCTTCTTCACTTCGGCGTGCAGGCGGCCGCGGGCCAATTGAATCGCCAGCGGGTCGCCCAGGCGGACGCCGGTGGCGCTCTTGACAATCTTCCCCTGGTCGTCGAAAACGATGGCGTAGCCGCGCTCGAGTACGTTCATGGGGCTCAGTTGATTCAGTTGCCCCGCAAGCGCGCGCAGGCGCAGCCGCTCGCGCTCGACTGCGCCGCGGAGGTCGAACGAGGCCAGGCGGGCCGCCGCCACCGCCCACTGCTGCCGGGCCTCGACCACCAACTCCCGCAGGGCCTGGCGCAGGTGGCTGGCCAACTCGTCGGCGTACTGGGCCCGCTCGCGGACAATTCCTTCCAGGCGCCGCCACCCGCGGGCGGCCAACAATTCCGTCAGCCGCTGCCGGGCGTGCAAGACACGGTAGCGGGCCTGTTGGGCGAGCTTGGTTTCCAGGCCGCGCAAGCGCTCCTTCATTTCTTCCTTGCTCTTGATAACCAGCTCGGCGGCGGCCGAAGGCGTCGGCGCGCGCAGGTCGGCGACGAAGTCGGCGATGGTAAAGTCGGTCTCGTGGCCGACCCCGGTGAGGATGGGGATCTTCGAAGCCGCCACAGCCCGGGCGACCACTTCCTCGTTGAAGGCCCACAGGTCTTCGAGTGAGCCCCCGCCGCGGGCCAGGATGATCACTTCGACCCTCTTGGCGCGATTGAAGTAGCGCAGGGCTTCGACGATCTCCTCGGCGGCGCCTTCGCCCTGCACGCGCACGGGATAGAGCAGCAGGTGCAGGTTCTCGTACCGCCGTCGCAGGATGCGGATGATGTCGGCGAGGGCGGCGCCCCGCGGCGAGGTGACCAGCCCGATCCGCTGCGGGAGCATCGGCAACGGCTTCTTGCGGGCGGCCGCGAAAAGCCCCTCGGCTTGCAACCGCGCCTTCAGTTGGTCGAACGCCAGTTGCAGCGCGCCCAGGCCCACTGGCTCCAAGTAGTTGACCACTATCTGGTACTCGCCCCGCTGCTCGTAGACGCTCAGCGACCCGCGCAGCGTCACCTCCAGGCCGTCTTCCGGGCGCAGCCGGAGAAAGCGGGTGTCCTTGCGATTGACGAAGCAACGGAGCTGCGCCGCGTTGTCCTTCAGGGTGAAGTAGTAGTGGCCGTAGGGGGAGACGCGAAAGTTCGAGACCTCGCCCTGCACCCACAGCTCGCGGAAGGCGCGCTCCAGCAAGTCCCGCACCTGGGCGGTGAGCTCGCTCACCGTCCAGACCTTGCGCTCGGGGACGAGTTGCAGTTTTCCTTGCCGGGCCATGCGAATTGACCGCCGCGGGGAGCCCGTCTTGCGGGAAACCCGCGCTACCTTTCCCGGCAGCGGGTGCCGCCGGGCTCAGCGATTCCTGTTGTATGCCGTGCGCAATCCAGCATCGTTATTTTCGTCCCAACAGCCAGAGCGCCAGCGAGAATATCACACTCAGGAGCAGGCAGGTGACGAGGGGAAAATAGAGCGTGAAGTTGTCCCGCCGGATGATAATATCGCCCGGCAGCCGCCCCAGCTTCCCCGGCAGCTTCGGCCCCAGGCTCAGCACCACCCCCAGCACCACCAGCACCAGCCCGAACACCAGCAGCAGCTTCCCCAACTCCCGCCAGGGCTCAAACGCCATAACCGAATTCTAGCCGCAGGCCCGAGGCTAGCCAAGCGAGATGCTTCGCGGGAAGCCGCCAAACAATCTTCGTTTCTTGACAGTTCCGATGTCCAGGAGATATGGTGTGGGCAGTTACAGCGACAATAGTTCCGTTCAGCCACGCTCAAGTTCCATCGCGGCTACAAGGGGGGGGCCACGGTGACTTCCATAAGCGTCCGGGTGTTTGCCTCACACCCCGTCGCCGCCGCCCAATACATGCGCTTGCTCACCGCCGAAAACCATTTCCGCGTCGTATCAGACGAAGAACATTTTCAAATCGGTGTTTTCGACAGCGAACCCAACTCGGCGGGGCCAGTGCTGACTCTAGCTCGCCTGAAGTTTGCCTCGATGCGACCGGTGCTGGTGTCTTCTCCTTGCGGCGAGAACGAGTGTTTGCGCTGGCTGTTTCGCGGCGTGTGGGGCTTGGTTACCTATGACCGCTACGAAGAAGACTTGCCCCGGGCCGTCCGCCAAGTGGCTGAGGGACACCTCTGGTTCCCACCTCCGGTGATCATTCGCTGGATGAAGCTAGATGACGCACGTCGGGCTTCGGCTCTGCAGCTGCCCCTCACCCCACGCGAGCGCGACGTCATGGATTTCCTCCTACGCCGGTTCTCGAACAAAGAAATCGCTGAAATCCTCAATATCAGTGAGCGCACCGTAAAGTTTCACGTGGGCAATATTCTCAACAAGTTACACGTGAGTTCACGCTATGAACTAGCCTCCCACTGGGTCTCCACTTCGGCCTGACGTGACTTCTCGTTTGCTCTTTGCGTTTTCTTCGCTGACCGAACTGTACCTTTTCCTGTACCGCGGCACAGTAGACATCTCATTGACCTCCCCCGTATAAGGCTGAACAAGTACAAACGCGTGAGGGGGGCTCTCGGCCGGAGGATGCCGACTCATATTCCAATAGATGGCCGTGGCCATCGCCTACCAGCGGTACCAAGCGCTTTGTATGGAGTGGAAATCGAGGTCTAAATCGTAGCTAAGGCTTCCGAGACATTGGCCAAGAGGCCGAAAAGACCGAAAACGAAGACCCAGGAGGTACCCCCAAATGGCCAAGCGTAACGTGATCATTGAACTCGCCCACGGAAAAAAGCTCGAAAGCTTTGCCCATGGGGTGATGATGCATGAAGTAGCCACTCTGGATCTTGGCGTGGTTCCGAAGCTCGAGACCTTGCAGTACGACCAGTCTTTTCCAACCGTGCCGCTGCCAAGACTCTCTCCTGGAGAGCACCAAGCCGACGCTGTGTACGACACGTCCACGGCGCTGGAGTTTGACGCAAGCCTCGCGGCCTCGACTTACCTAGTCCGCGGCACTGTTGACGAAGAGGCTATCAATGCCCTGGAACAGGAAGCCAAGAAAAATCCGGCCGTCGTGGGCATATACGCTGACGTGGCCATCCAGCCGATGATTGTGTGCCCGGGCTCGGCGCCCGTTGGGGACGACTCAACTGTAGAAGGTCTTCTCTGCGTCAATCGTCTGCATCGGGCGGGGATCGACGGACGGGGCGTGCTCGTAGCCATCGTGGACACCGGCGTGAACATCGCCTACCTGAACAGCAGGGGCAAGACTCCCGTCTTTGATGCGGGCCGTAGCTGGGCCTGGGATCCAGCCCAAGTAACTCCAGGCAGCGTCCCGGTAGACCACGGGACGATGTGCGCGTTCGATGTTTGCATTGCTGCGCCGCGCTGTACGCTGCTGGATATTGCCCTACTCCACCCGGTGAGTGCCGGTCCGGGAACAACCATCATGGAGAGTTTGCTCTCCGATGCGATCCGCGCTTACCGGCAATTACTGAACGTGATGAACGCCCCGCGCCGACCGGGAGAAGGCCGCTCGCTAGTGGTCAACAATAGTTGGGGGATGTTCCACCCGAGTTGGGACTGGCCTGTGGGCGATCCCAGGAACTACAGCGACAATCCGAGCCATCCGTTCAACCGCATCGTGGCCACGCTGGAGCGCGCCGGCGCCGACATCCTGTTTGCGGCAGGCAACTGCGGGGCGGACTGCCCCGACGGCCGGTGTCAAGGAGTGACCACCCGCGCCATCTACGGGGCAAATTCCTCTCCGCAGGTCACCTGTGTTGCGGGCGTCGACACGACGAAGACTCGCGTTGGTTACTCTGCAATCGGCCCGGGCAGGCTGGAAAATCGCAAGCCCGACATTTGTGGTTACACACATTTCAGCGGCTCTGGCGTATACACCGCCGATGGGGGCACCTCGGCAGCCTGCCCGGTCGTAGCGGGAGTCGTGGCTGCCATCCGAAGCAAGCGACCTTACGACCCGGGCAGCTCAGAAACTAGCCCGGCAGCCATCCGAAACCTCCTGACCACAACCGCCGAAGACCTCGGTGCCAGCGGATACGACTACCAGCACGGTTACGGAGTCGTGAGTGGTTGCAACTTAGCAAACAAACTGGCTCCAAAGTTGCCCGATATTTGCCTGCGCTTCCCCTGGCTCTGCTGGCCAAACCTCTGCCGACGCTATCCCTGGCTGTGCGACCGTCGTTGGTGGCTGTTGCCCGTGCGTCAGCCGATCGGACCAATTCCTCCGATTCGTCCCAGACTTGGCGATTTGGCAGCCACTGAAGGCCCTATTCCAGAAGAGGAACTAAAGTCATTTCTCAGCGAGTTGCTGCCGGGCGCAAAAGAGGAAGAAATAACTGCCATTGAGACCGCTTACCAGATCGGCTTCTCGGTCAGCCAATACGAAGCCCAAGCTGAGCGTAAGAGCAAGCCCAAGCCGGAAGACTGCGGCTGCAAGCAGGGACGAGAGAAAAAGTAGACCCGAGATAACTACACTCCCACTGCGCCGAGCCAGTGCGCGTCGCTAGAGTCCTATTTTCCCCTTTCGGCTAGGGTCACACGGTAGTATGGTATAATTTGGCCGTTGTTAGTAAAGTCACAGTGCCATGTCGAAAGTATTCTTTAACATAACGTGGGAAGGACGACAACCCTCATTGGAGGAGGTCCAACAGAGGTACGGATTCAGCCCGGACGATCTGGATCCCAAGTTCGGCGTGATTGAAATCGATCCTGAGAGCCATTTGTATACAATCCTCGTCGAGGAATCCGCTGCGCGGCGGCTTGAACCTCGGTTGCGTAAAGAGCGCTCAGTCGAAGGGCCTTTCGCTAATCCCCGCATCGAGCCTTTCGGTCCCCCTGAGGAATAGCCGCACCCGCCAAGAATCATCTGGCTAGGCGTATTCCCGCCCTGGTTCGGATCCTTCGACATTTCCCCGAATGAGCTCCGCCTGTGATTCGATCCTTCGTGTAGGAGGTCGCTTCAGTATTTCGCTTAGCCCGAATCTTCCTGTCTCAAGGAGGCCAGAACGCGGTGCCTCCCTCTGGCCTTGAAATCAGGGGCCGAAGCGTGGACTCCGCACTGTTGGCAGTACCCCGCTGGTAGGCGGCTAGAGCAATTCGTGGGCCGGGAAGAAGTAGTTGATTTCAAAGACAGCCGTGCCGGGGCCGTCGGAGCCGTGGGTGCAGTTGTTCTGGATGCTGGTGCCGAACTCCTTGCGGAGGGTGCCGGGGGCGGCCTGGGCCGGGTCGGTGGCCCCCATCACCTCCCGCCAGCGGGCGATGGCCCCGTCTCCTTCCAGCACCATCACCACCACCTGGCCCGAGCTCATGAAGTCGGTCAGCGGCTCGAAGAAGGGCTTGCCCCGGTGCACCGCGTAGAAACCTTCGGCTTCCTCCTTGCTGAGCGTCAAAGTTTTCTGCGCCACGATCTTGAATCCATCCCGCCGGATGCGGGCCAGAA
>JALLOH010000668.1 GCA_027717655.1 Acidobacteriia bacterium AH_259_A11_L15 | reverse complement strand
GCGCGCGGCCACGATGAAATCGCATAGCCGGACCAGTTGCGGAAAATTCTTCCATGTCGGCAGGTACAGGAACGCGTCCGCCCCCATCAGGAAGAAGAGGCGCGCCCGCGGCCCGAAGCGGCGGCGGAGGCGGCGAACCGTCTCGATGGAATAGGTCCGCCGTCGCCCGCGCTGGTCCGGCCCGGCTTCGAGCAACGAAGGCACGCATCCCGGCTCGCCGGCGCAGGCCAGCGCCGTCAGGGTGAAGCGGTGAAGATAGTCGCTCAGGCCCGGGCGGTCCTTGTG
>JALLOH010000667.1 GCA_027717655.1 Acidobacteriia bacterium AH_259_A11_L15 | reverse complement strand
TGCAGGTGCTGAAGAACTTCCTTTTCAGACAGGGTGTTGCCCTCAATTGCGGTGGCGGCCTCCAGCATGGTCCGCTCCAGGTCGAGCCAGCCCAGGCGGGCAGCGGCGTGGACCATCGAATACTCGCCGCTCACCTGGTAGGCGGCCACGGGAACGTCGAAGCGCTCCCGCACCCGGCGGATGACGTCGAGGTAGGGCAGGGCGGGCTTGACCATGATGATGTCGGCGCCCTCCTCAATATCCACGCCCACCTCGTACCTCCGGATCTGACCCGGCACGATGCCT
>JALLOH010000666.1 GCA_027717655.1 Acidobacteriia bacterium AH_259_A11_L15 | reverse complement strand
AGTTCTCGAAGGGGCCTCCCGGCACAGGTTGCCTCCTTTTCGTTTGACAGAGGCGGCCGAGGGGGGTGCAGCGAGGGTCGTTCATAATCTTGAAGACGGGCCCGTCGGCCTGGTTCAGAGCCGCCAGCTCGTCGCGGCGCTCGTCGGCGTCGGCCACCATGGAGCGGAACTTATAGAGGGTGAACCGGCGCCCGCCCAGTCCGCAGCGTACTTGCCGGTAGAGGACCGGGCCGGAGGAAGTGAGCCGGACCAGCAGCACCAGCAGCAGCAGAAGGGGGGAGAGGAG
>JALLOH010000665.1 GCA_027717655.1 Acidobacteriia bacterium AH_259_A11_L15 | reverse complement strand
GCCCTGGCAGGTGGGCACCTACAGCCTGAAGCTGGAGGAGGCGTTCCGCAACCAGCGCTGGGACCAGGTGCAGCTCTACGCCGGCATCCTCTCCTACTACGTCGCCGAGGCCCACGACCCCTTCAACACCACCGGGCAGCTCTCCAACCAACTCGGGGTCGACCAGCGCTACACCCGCAGCCTGGTGGAGCGCTACCAAATGTTCTTCATCATCCGCCCCGGCGGCGCCTTCAAGATTGACGACCCCACCGGCCACGCCTTCTCCCTGGTGATCGGAGCCCACACC
>JALLOH010000664.1 GCA_027717655.1 Acidobacteriia bacterium AH_259_A11_L15 | reverse complement strand
CCGCTTTGAAAGTCAAAAACCCTAATTTCATCCTCTCCATGCTGGCTGCGCACGAACACGAGGTATCGCCCGTCCGGCGAAAAAGCCGGATCCCCCTCGAACGCGTTGCCTGCAAACAGCCGCTGCGCTCGCCCGCCATCGAGGGGCTGCTGCCAGAGATAGCGAGCCGCCATAAATACCAGGCGGCGGCCGTCGGGCGAGAGCCTGGGACCCAGCACGCTGCGGGGCGGGGCCGAGTTTCCGACGGCGGGGGGAGCCCACTTGGGTGGCGGCACCGGGTCTTGGA
>JALLOH010000663.1 GCA_027717655.1 Acidobacteriia bacterium AH_259_A11_L15 | reverse complement strand
AAGAGGAACAGGCCCAGGGCAGCGAAGCGCGCCCGGCCGGCGAGCCGGGCAACGCGCTGCTCGATGTCGCCCTTGAGCGTCCGCGCCACCCGGCGCATCCAGATGATCATTGTCACCAGCAGCCCGGCCGCCACCAGCAGGAAGACGCCTTCCACAGCCTCTTGGTTCCAGGCCAGTGTTTCCAGCAGGGAAGCGCCCGCCAGGCTGGCCAGCGCGGCGGCGCCCACGGCGTACCAGACCGGACGGGCCAGGTCGCGCCGGTTGAGCTTGCCGAGATAGGCCAGGC
>JALLOH010000662.1 GCA_027717655.1 Acidobacteriia bacterium AH_259_A11_L15 | reverse complement strand
GTCATCCGCGGCACCTCGGCGGACCGGGCCGCGACTGCCGCTGACCCTCCGGTCTGACCCGCGGCGGCGCTAGCAGCAACCTTGCTTCTTCCACACTGAGCCCTTACCATTTAGAGTTCGTCGAGTGCAACCTTTCGCGGCTGCCTGCATATGAGTGCGGTTGAAATCTTCGGCTTGACAAAGGATTACCTGCGCGGCTTCTGGCGCCAGCGCCCCCACCGCGCCCTGGACCGCCTGGATCTTAAGGTGGAAGCCGGAGAAGTGTTCGGTCTGGTGGGGCCCAATGG
>JALLOH010000661.1 GCA_027717655.1 Acidobacteriia bacterium AH_259_A11_L15 | reverse complement strand
CTAGGTAGGCGCGATAGTCCATCAGCAGCGCGGCGGTGCGGCCCAGCGGGCGCCGGCGGTTGGGGTTCATTCCGCGCCAGGCCAGCCAGTGGTAGAAATCCAGCGGCCGGGCGTCAGCCGCGCTCTTCTTCTTGGAACTGACCGGTGGCGTCATAGATCGCTTGTCCACGCTTGAGAGTCCAGCGGCAGAGGTTGACCCCGAAATAATACGGGATTTCGCGGTAATCGCAAAGCTCGAAGGCGCAGAGGTCGGCCTGCTTGCCGGGCTCGAGCGAGCCCAGGCGGTC
>JALLOH010000660.1 GCA_027717655.1 Acidobacteriia bacterium AH_259_A11_L15 | reverse complement strand
ATGACCGACCGCCGAAAAACCTATCCCGACGAGCCGCACCCGGTGGTGGTCCCCTACCGGGCCGACGGCCGCCGGCATGTCTTCCACCAGTACGTCATCCGGGCCCGGAATCGGGACGCCCTGGCGCGTTTCCTGGACGAAGAGGGCATCGGCACCGAGGTCTACTATCCGGTGCCGCTCCACCTGCAGGGCTGCTTCCACGCCTGGAGCGGGCGGGCGGGCGACTTCCCGGAAGCCGAGCGGGCCGCGGCCGAAGTCCTGGCCTTGCCGCTCTACCCCGAGTTGACC
>JALLOH010000659.1 GCA_027717655.1 Acidobacteriia bacterium AH_259_A11_L15 | reverse complement strand
ACCTACCTGGACTTCGAGGTCGCCAACCGCGGGCGTCGCACCGTGCTGGCGCTACAGGTGACCATCGCGTTCCATGATGCGCTCGGCCAAACGGTGCTTCGGGAGAGGCTGCGGCCGGTGGGCGGACCCCGGGTGACGCCTGTGCGACCCACGGGGCCGCTGGGTCCCGGCGAGAGCCGCAAGGCGCGGGCCGGCTTCGAGCACATCCCGGTTGATTGGGACCGCCGCCGGCCCGACATTCGGGTGACCGGCCTGCTGCTACAATAGTAAGTTGTAGCACTCTAGAAT
>JALLOH010000065.1 GCA_027717655.1 Acidobacteriia bacterium AH_259_A11_L15 | reverse complement strand
CACCAGCAGGACGACGGCAGCGATGGAGTCGGCGAGGTGCTTGAGCAGCAGGTGCAGCTCGTTCTCCGGGGTGGTGCTGAAGGTGAGCAAGGGCACGTGGCGGAGGTGATCGAGATGGACCTGGGAAATGAGGTGAGGAAAAATTTGTAGCTGCACCCGGGTGCGCACGCCTTCTTCCTCACAGGCGAGCAGCAGGTTCTCCATCCGCTCCAGCTCGTCGCGAGTAACGCAGAAGATGAGTTCGTCCACCACGCGCTCTCGCAGCAGGCGGGGAATCTCCTCCAGCTTCCAGACGGGCTCGGAGCCGCCCGGTGCGGGGGGCGAGGGCTGGGGAGCGGTGGCGACGAAGCCCACCAAGTGGAGGCCGGCACCTTTGCTCTCGCGGATGAGCTGGGCCAGTTCCTGGGCCGGCGGCCCGGTGCCCACCAGCAGGATGTAGTAGCCGGCGCCCAGCTTCTCCCGCAGGCGCGGGCCCCACTCGAGGAAAGCCAGGCGGAAGCCGACCAGCAGCACCCAGTCGAGGATCAGGAAGCCCGCCAGCAGGAGGCGGCTGACATAGAAGCCCTTGAGGAAAAACAGCCCGGCGGCCAGCATCAACATGCCAGCGAGGACGTGCTTGGTCGGGTCCCAGACGGCCTGGCGGCGCTCGCGCAGCTCGCGGGGCCGGTACACGCCCAGGAGGTAACCCACCAGCAGCCAAATTCCCACGATGGCCACCAGCAGCAGCAGATAGCGCGAGAAGGGATAGAGGGAGCCGATGGGCGGGAGAGAGAGGGGGAGCCAGGGAGCCAGGGAGGGAAGCAGCAGGCTGCGAGCCAGGTAGGCACCCACGAAGGCCAGCACGGTGGCCAGGGCATCCACGAAGGCGAAAACCGCGCTCAGAGTGCGCAGGCGACGGGCAAACATTTTGTTCGAGCTCCTCTCGTGCCCTGCCGGCAAATTGTAGCAAAGAACTCGCCCGCGGGCGCTGGGCTGCACCCCGGGTACTGCCAAACAAGGATTCCTTGACAGCAGGAGCGCTCTTCCGGATAATGGGCGCAGCCCACCTAAGGGGAGGTAACATGAGGGACCGTGCCTTCACCCGTCTCTTTGCCTGCCTTTTGAGCGTCCTGCTGGCCAGCCCGCTGTTTTCTCCGTTGTCGGCAGCCGAGACGCCGGTGGCGTTGGGCCGAATCGTTTCCGCCCCGGCGGCCACGCTGAACGGGGTGGAGGTGCCGGCGGAAGCCACGCTGCTGGCCGGGGGCGAGCAAATTCATTTGGGGGCGCGTAGCCAGGCGCGCGCGCGCAACGCCGGGGGAACCGGCTGGAAATCGAGCTGAGCGAAGGCTGGCTGGCCCTGCGTACAGGAACCGACCGGGTGCTGGTGCGCAGCAACGGGTTGGAGATCGTCCCCGGCGACGCCACCGCGGTATGGGAGGTAGTCCGGCTGGGCGAAGAGGAGATTGTGGTGGCGGCGTATCGGGGCACTCTACAGGTGCGGGGAGCGAACCGTACCGTGGAGGTGCCCGCCGGGCGCAGCGCCCGGGTGGAAAGCCGGCTGGCCGAGGACGATAACGACGAGGAGAAGAAGCCCGTAGGCGCTCAAGCCGGGGCCGGGCTCTCGGCGAAACAGAAAGTCCTCATCGTGGCGGCCGTGTTCGGCGAGATCCCCGCGGTGGTGCTGCCGCTCACCATCGGTCGCAACGCGGAAGAAGTCGTCAGCCCCAGCGTTCCCTAGGCCAGCGCCGGCCCGCCAGTCTCCGGGCGAAGAAATTTTTCCGCTGCCCGCCGCTCCCTTTTCCGCAGTAAAATCAAGAGCTTCCCTGGTCGGGGTGTCGACGGATGAAACGGGCGGAGTTCCAGCAAGAACTGGCGCGAAAGATTTTGGTGTGCGACGGGGCGATGGGCTCGCAGCTCTATGAACTGGTGGGGCCGACGCGCTGCTTCGAGGAAGCCAACCTGACCCAGCCCGAGCTGGTGCTGCGCGTCCACCTTGCCTACATCGAAGCCGGCGCCCGCCTGATCGAGACCAACACCTTCGGGGCCAATCGCCTGAAGCTCAGCGCACTGGGGCTCGGGGACCGGGTGGGGGCGCTGAACCAGCGCGCCGTCAAGCTCGCCCGCGAAGCCCGGGAGGCCTCGGGGACTGACGTCCTCATCGCCGGCTCCATCGGGCCGCTGGGACACGCCTGGCGGGTCTCGGAGCCCGCCTCCGGAACGGGCAAGCCGGACGCGGCGGAGGTGGCCCGGTGCACCTTCCGCGAGCAGGCGGAAGCGCTGGAAGAGCGGGGCATCGACCTCTTCGTCCTGGAAACCTTCCCCAGCCTGGAGGAGATGACCTGGGCCCTGGAGGCGGTGCGGAGCTTCTCGCAGCTCCCCGTCATCGCCCAACTCGCCTACACCGACGAAGGCAAGACCCTGGTGGGCGACGACGCCCTGGAGGCCACCCGGCGGCTGGTGGACGCGGGCGTGGACGTGGTGGGGGCCAACTGCAACATCGGCCCGCAGGACATCCTCAACATCTTGCGCTCGATGGCGCAGGCGGATGGGGCCAAACTTTCGGTGCAGCCCAATGCGGGTTTCCCGCACCGGGTAGGCGACCGCGTGGTCTACCCCAAGACGACGCCCGAGTACTTCGCCCAGTTCGCCCGCGAGGCCGCCGAGTTGGGCGCTTGCGTCATCGGCGGGTGCTGCGGCACCAACCCCCAACACATCCGCGCCATGGCGGAAGCGGTGAAGGAGCTGGCGCCGCATGCCGCTCGCGTAGATGTCTCGGCCGGGCCTGTCGGTCCTCAAGCCGGCTCGGTGGTGGTGAGTGTTGCAGCAGCGGCGCCGGAGCCGGTCGCGGCGGCGCCCACCTCGAGCTTCTACCGGAAGTTGCAAGAAGGGCGCTTCGTGGTCTCGGTGGAGATCGACCCGCCCAAGGGGGTGAACCTGGAGCGGATTCTGGAGGCGGTGGCGCGCTTCCGCGCCTCGGGCTCGGTGGACGCGGTCGACATCAACAGCGGCACCCTGGCCCGGGTAGGCATGGACGCGATTCTCTTGGCCGGGGCCATCGAGCGCGCCGGAATGGAAACCATCCCCCACCTGACCACCCGCGACCTCAACATCATCGGGCTGCAGGCGATGCTGCTGGGGGCCTGGTCGGTCGGCGGGGTGCGCAACATCCTGGCCATCACCGGCGACCCGCCCATCCTGGGCGACCACCCCGAAGTGAGCGGCATCTATGAAGTGGACGCCGTCGGCCTGGTTCGCATCCTCCATCGCCTCAACCAGGGCTCCGACTGGGCGGGCAAAACCCTGGGGGGCGCTACCCACTTCTGCATTGGCGTCGCGGTCAACCCCACCGCCGACGACCTCGACGACGAGCTGCGCCGCTTCGAGCAGAAGGTCGAAGCCGGGGCCCACTTCGCCATGACCCAGCCCATCTTCGACCCGGAAATCTGGGAGAGCTTCCTGAAGCGGCTGGGCGGCTCACCGGCCGGGGCCGGGCGACCCCCCATCCCCACCCTGGTCGGCCTCTGGCCGCTCTCCAGCTACAAGCTGGCCGTGCGGCTGAACAACGAAGTGCCCGGCATCGTCGTCCCCGAGCAGGTGCAGAAAAAACTGGAAGCCGCCGGCCCGAAGGCCCGCGACGCCGGCTTCCAGTTGGCCCGCGAACTCTTCGCCTGGGCGCGCTCCGAGTCCTCCCTGGCCGGCGCCTACCTCATCCCCCCGTTCAAGAAATACGAAGAGGCTTTGGAAGTGCTCTCCCCCTAGGGCAATCATCCCGCCTGCCCTGTCGAAGCGCAGCGCAGATCCTGTCGAAGACCCCGAGCGGAGCCGAGGGGAGCGAAGCCGAAGGGAGCGTAGTCGAAGGGAGCGCAGCCGAGGGGCCTCGGGCATCGGGGGTAGTGCTTCGGGCTTGGTGGCCTTTACTCTCACCGTCCCGTGTATAAGGCAGGCGCTGAAGCTGCTGGGGTGAACGACAGGCAGGAATGCCTGTCCTACCGATTGATGGCTGGGAAAAGCCGCGGGTAGGAAACCCGCGCTACCTTTCGCGAGCAAGGGCGTGCAGCAGGGAAGGCCCCGGGTGGCCGCTGGCCTAGAAACAACGAAACTCGAAAATAGAAAATCGAAACACGAAAAGCGAAACGAGGGCGGGGCTCCGCTCAGGATGACAAAAGAGAGTGGGCCCGAAGGGGGTTCGTCCCTCGGCTGCGCTCCCTTCGACTACGCTCCCTTCGACTACGCTCCCTTCGACTTCGCTCCGGGTCTTCGACAGGGTCTTCGACGGGACCTCCGCGGCGCTACGGCGCGGGGAAGGCGGGGCGTGGCTGCCGGAGGTCGAGAATTGGCGGGGGTGGGCGCGGGCCAGCGGGGCTTGCCTGTATAATCGCCGTTCATGCCGCTGAAAGTGCTTTCCATTTTCGGGACGCGGCCGGAGGCCATTAAGCTGGCGCCGGTGATCCGCGCGTTGCGGGCCAGGTCCCTCGGCACGGCTCGGGACAAATCCGCGGCTTTCGAGCCGCGGATTTGCGTAACCGGGCAGCACCGGGAGTTGCTGGAGCCGGTGTTGCGGCTGTTTGATATCGAGCCCGACTTCGACCTGCAGGTCATGACCCCCGACCAGTCGCTCTACGCGCTCACCGCCCACATCCTCATCGCTCTGGAGCCCATCCTGGCCGCCGAAAAGCCCGACTGGGTACTGGTACAAGGCGACACCACCACTACCCTGGCCGCCTCGCTCGCCGCCTACTACGCCCGCCTCCCCCTCGCTCACCTCGAAGCCGGCCTGCGCAGCCACGACCCTTACCGGCCCTTCCCCGAAGAGCAGAACCGCCGCCTGACCGACGCCCTGGCCACGCTCCACTTCGCCCCCACCGAAGCCGCCCGGCAGAACCTGCTCGCCGAAGGCATCCCCGACCACCGCATCCGGGTCACCGGCAACACGGTCATTGACGCCCTGCACGACGTCGCCGCCCGCCCGTATAACTTTGCCCGTCCCGAAGCTGCGGGACTAGCTGCCCTGCCCTTCAGCCTGGACGGCGCCGGGCCGTCGCTCATCCTGGTGACCACCCACCGGCGGGAGAGTTTCGGGCCGCCCTTGCGGGCGCTTTGCCGGGCCATCCACGCCCTGGCGGGCCGCTACCCGCAGGCGCAGTTCGTTTTTCCCGTCCACTTGAACCCGAACGTGCAAGTGCCGGTGCGGGAGGAGCTGGCCGGCTGCGCGAACGTCCACCTGCTCGAGCCCCTCGCCTACCAGCCTTTCGTCCACCTCTTGAAGCGCGCCACGCTCATCCTGAGCGACTCGGGCGGCCTCCAAGAAGAGGCGGCCGCGCTGCAAATCCCCGTCCTAGTGCTCCGCGAGGTCAGCGACCGCCCCGAGGGAGTGGCCGCCGGCTCGGCCCGGGTGGTGGGCACCGACCCGGAGCAAATCGTCGCCGCCGCGACTCGCCTGCTCGACCACCCCGACGAGTGCGCCCGCATGGCTAGAGTTCGGAATCCCTATGGTGATGGAAGGGCAAGTGAGCGGATTGTTCAAGCGTTGCTTGAATTCTCCCCACCCTCCGAAGCTCGAAGAGCGTAGGTCCAACCCGGTGGCTCCCCCCACCGGGCTCCCCGCGGCTGGGACCACTGGGCTGGACAACAAGAAAACTCTTCGGAAACAGCCCTGTTGCACTATACTTACCAACCACTTAAGCTGATTCTTCCGCAGAGCCGAGCCATGAAGCAACTGCTCCAGAGCTATCGCACCGGCGCCCTCCGGGTTGAGGAGGCGCCCCTCCCGGCGCTGCGCCCCGCGGGCCTGCTGGTGCGCAATGCCTTCTCGCTCATCAGCCCGGGCACCGAGCGCGCCCAAATGGAGCTGGCCCGCGCCAGCCTGCTCGAAAAAGCCCGGCAGCGTCCCGAGCAGCTCCGCCAGGTGCTCCGCAGCGCCCGCCAGGAAGGCTGGCTCACCACTTACCGCAAGGCGATGGACCGGCTCGACACCCCGGTGGCGGTGGGCTACTGCTCGGCGGGCCTCGTCCTGGAAGTTGGCGCCGAGGCCGCCGAGTTCCAGGTGGGCGACCGCGTGGCCTGCGCCGGCGAGGGCCACGGCTCCCACGCCGAAGTGGTCTACGTTCCCCGGACGATGTGCGCCCGCGTCCCCCAAAGCGTCCCCCTCGAGCACGCTGCCGCGGCTCCCCTGGGCGCCATCGCGCTGGAGAGCCTCCGCCAGGCTAACGTCGAATTGGGCGAGCGCGTGGCCGTGGTGGGGCTGGGGCTGGTGGGGCTGCTGATCGTGCAGTTGCTCGAGGCCGCCGGCTGCCACGTCCTGGCCAGCGACGTCGAACCCGACCGCACCCGCCTGGCCCGCGAGCTGGGCGCCGAAGCCACCTGCGACGCCGACCACCTGGAAACCGCCGCCGAACTCTTCACCGGCGGCCGCGGCGCCGACGCCGTCATCCTGGCCGCCTCCACCCGCTCGGCGGCCATCGTCGAGACCGCGGGACGCCTAGCCCGGGAAAAAGGCCGCATCGTCGTCGTGGGCTCTTTCCCCATCGAAGTGCCGCGCAGGCTCTACTACGAAAAAGAACTGACCTTGACCCTCTCCCGGGCTTTCGGCGCTGGCACCTACGATCCCGAGTTCATCGAGCGCGGCCGCGATTATCCCTACAGCTACGTCCGCTGGACCGCCGGCCGCCACCTGGAAGAATTCCTGGCGCAACTGGCGCGTGGCCGCGTGCGGGCCGAGCCCCTGCTCACCCACCGCTACCCCATCGACCGCGCCGCCGAGGCCTACCGGCTGCTCGAGGACAAAGCCGCCCGGCCCCTGGGAATCCTGTTCACCTACGACCTGGAGAAGAGCGTAACCCCGGCGCCCCTCCGGCGCGCGCCGCCCGTGCGCCCCGCTGCCCCGGAAGCCGGCCTGCAATTGGGCGTGATCGGCTGCGGCAAGTTCGCCCAGACTTACCTGCTGCCCCACCTGCGCCGGCGGGGGGTGCGCCTCCTGGCGGTGGCCACGGCTACCTCCGCCAGCGCCAGCCACGCCCGGCGCAAGTTCGGCTTCCTCGAGGCCGGCTGCGACGCCCAGGCGCTGATTGACGACCCCCGCACCAACTGCCTGCTCATCGCCACGCGCCACGACCTCCACGCCCGCCTGACCGCCGCTGGCTTGCGCGCTGGCAAGGCCGTCTTCGTGGAAAAGCCCCTGGCCTTGAACGAAGACGAGCTCCGCCAGGTCGCCGCCGCCGCCCGCGACACCGGCGGCTACCTCCAGGTGGGCTTCAACCGGCGCTTCTCTCGCCTGGGCCGCCGGGCGCGGGAATTCTTTGCCGCCCGCCAGGGCCCCCTGGTGATGACCTACCGGGTGAACGCCGCCCCCCTCCCCGGCCACCACTGGGTGAATGACCCGGTGGAAGGCGGTGGGCGCATCCGCAGCGAAATCTGCCACTTCATTGACTTCCTGCAATTCCTGGCCGGGGCGCCCCCGGTGCGCGTCTACGCCGAGGCGGCGGGCTCCGCCACCAGCCCGGTGGCCAAAATTCGCGAGGAAGAAAACCTCCACATCACCCTCCACTTCGCCGACGGCTCCACCGGCGTCATCACCTACACTACGGTGGGCGACCCGCGCGTCTCCCGCGAGCGAGTGGAAATCTTCGGCGACCGGGCCGTCGTCCGCATCAACAACTTCCGCACCGCCAACTTCCACCGCCGCCACCGCTTCCATCCCGTTTGGCTCCTCCAGCAGGACATGGGCTACCGGGACGAACTGAAGGCCTTCCTGGACGGCGCCACCCGCGGCCATATGCCCATCCCGCTGGAAGAAATCCTGGCCAGCTCCCTGGCCGCCCTGCGGGTGCTCGATTCCCTGAACCAGCGTCGCCCCGTCGAGGTCGACTGGAACCGCCTGGCATAGAAATGCCCCTGGGCCCGCAAAGCACGCACCCGCAAGTCGCCACCGCCTACCGCGGCCGCACCGTGCTCGTAACCGGCGGCGCCGGCTGCATCGGCTCCAACCTCTGCCGGGCCCTGCTGGAAGCCGGCGTCCAGCGACTCGTCGTCCTCGACGACCTGTCGGCCGCCGAGCCCTGGAACCTGCCCGAGGACGAAAGACTGACTTTCCTCCAAGGCACCATCCTCGACCCCGACCTCCTCCAACGAGCCTTCGCCGCCCGGCCCGCGTTCGTCTTCCACCTGGCCGCCTTCTTCGCCAACCAGAACTCGGTCGAGCACCCGGAATCCGACTTGCAGGTGAACGGCCTGGGAACCCTGCGGCTGCTCGAAGCCGCGCGGGCGGCGGGGGTCGAACGCGTGGTCTATGCCTCCTCGGGCTGCTCGGTCTATGGCTCGCAGGCGCCCCTGCCCCTCCGGGAGGACTTCGTCTCCCTGAACCTGGACACCCCCTACCAAATTACCAAGCTGCTGGGGGAGCTCTACGCCAACTTCTTCCACAACTACCACGGCCTGCCGGTGGTGCGCGCCCGGCTGTTCAATGTCTACGGCCCGGGGGAGGTTCCCGGCCGCTACCGAAATGTCATTCCCAATTTCATCTACTGGGCGCAGCGCGGCCAGCCCCTGCCCATCACCGGCACGGGCGAAGAAACTCGCGACTTCACCTACGTGGGGGACATCCTCGAGGGGCTCCTGCGCTGCGGGGTCCTGCCGGGAATCGCCGGCCAAGCCATCAACCTGGCCTCGGGGGTGGAAACCCGCGTCCTCGACCTCGCCCAGCAGGTCAATGCCCTCACCGGCAACCGCGCCGGCCTCCGCCACACCCAGCGCCGCCGCTGGGACACCCACAGCCGCCGCCGCGCAGCCATCGACAAAGCCCGCCAACTCCTCGGCTACCAGCCCCGGACCGACTTCGCCACCGGCCTTCGCCACACCCTGGCTTGGTTCCAAAACCACCACAAGGAAATCGAGCAGGCCGCCCGCTTCTGAGTCCTTCCCTGGCCCTGCATACCCGCAGCCAATGCGAACCTTTTCCCCGCCCCAGCGCGCCGGCGAAACGGCAATGAGTTAAACGGAGGTACCGACCGGGGCCCCAGGTTGCCGGAGCCGCGGCAGGCGGCGGAAAGAGGGTTATCCTTCCCGTCGCTGGCCTAGCGGCTGAGCAGCAGTTCAAGGTCACACAACTGTCGGGGCGTGAGGTCCCAGGAGGGCCAATCCCGCGAGGCCGCCTGCAGCTCCGCGGCCCGCTCCGCACTGACCATGACATCGATTAGGACACCACCATGCGCTGCAATGAGATGCGAGGGGCCTTGCATGATCCTCAGAGAGCCAGAAGTTGTGTCTCCCCCTCGAGCAAAGCCGCTAACTTTAGCACATTCCTCAACTAGCGATAACCCGAAGGGCTGGAAAAATCGACACTGGCATCCTTCTTCGACTACTCAGACCTAGTTGTGGCCGCGTTTCTCTTGCCGAGGTATCATCTCACCAACATTCCACTTAAATGAAGGGAGGGAAAACCATGACACGGATTTACCGGATTCTAGTCGAGTCCTGCTGGGGTCTGGGCGTTCTGAGCCTCGGGGTAGCTGTCGTCTTGAAGCTCGTTCCAGCCTGGGCCGAAATGGTTAGAGGCACGCCCCGAGGCGGGTTAGTCCTGGCCGGAGTCCTGTTCTTGTGCGTCCTGGCGACCCGAGAAATGGAGCGCCTCCCCTCGAAATAGAAGGAGAAGCTTTACATCAATCGGGCGGCTAATCCTGCATTCTCTACCGGTTCACGTCCACCTCTACCGTAGGTGGCACCGGTTGTCTTTGCCGCATCCGCTGCAAGCGTTCGAGCTGCTCCAGGGTCCGGTCGAAGATGCCGTCCAGGAGGGCTTCGTAGCGCAGCAGGCGATCCAATTCATCCGGGGGAAGTGTAAGGCGATTGAGTCAAGAACGTGTCGCGGCGTTCACGGACAGTACCGCATTGCCCCCTGCCAGATTTTTGTGTCCTAAAATGTGGCTGCACGAGCTCTCGACGCGAGCACAGATATAGATTCAGTTCCCATGCGCAATTACCTGCCGTAGTGGAAGGGAACCATGAGCGGCTTGATCTCAATCGCCTACAGGATCCGTCGCTGAACGGGGGGAGAGAGCTTCCCTCTTATGGCGGGAGAAGAAGCGCTGGAGGTCTTCGTCCTTTCCGACACCGACCGCTAGGGCGCAAGGTCGACTTTCACCGGTGGCAACCCCGGTTGCCCGCGGCACATCCCCGGGGAATGGGGGTCGAATGAGGTTGTGGCTTCTGTCGGATCGGAGTCGGAATTCTTCAATCCCACACGATGGGTACCGGATTTCGCTCCTGGATAGCGGCATCGGCCGTAATCAGCGGGCAATCCATTTCCTCCGCCGTCGCCACAATCAAACGATCCATAGAGTCGAAGGCGCGAAATTTCCGACTGCGAAGAATGATCTCTGCCGTCAAAGCGACTAAATTGTAGCCGGGGACGACGGACAGATTTCTTACCAGTTCCTCCAGGGATTCTTTGATCGCGAGCTTGCCGGCCTGTTCCAGCCAATCAAGCTCTAAAAGAGTCACCACAGAGAGATGGACCACCACCTGGCCGCGGTCGGCCGCTTCGAAGGCTTTCCGGGCGCGGGATCCAAGCCGTCGCGTCTGGTTGGTCAGAACCCACACCAGAGTGTGGGTATCGGCGACATACAGCATGCAGAAACTAGTCCTGGTTGGGGACGTGGCGACCCACGGTGCGCGCCGTCAAGGTCTGCCTCAACTGAGCCAAGGTTTGCTCCCAGTCCTCGGCCGCCGTCGCCTGACCAAAAGGACTAAAGGGTCGCTCTCCCCGAGCTCGAGCCAAGAGCCTTTCGAGCCAGTCCAGATTGACCAAGGCTCCGGCCGGCTTGCCCGACTGGGTGATCAAATAAATCCGGGGCCGTTCCCGCAGGCGCCGCAGCAGGCGGGTGAGCTGGTAGCGTGCCCGGGAGACATCCAGAGTTTTCTGGGGGAGGCCAAAATCGTTTTTCGCTCCTGCCATGAGTCCTTTCCTGTTCTGTACAACACGATTGTACATAGCGCCCCTCTGTTGTCAAGCCGAAGGTCAGCCGTGCAGACAGGTTGCACAGCTGACCTGCTCCCGGCTTGAATTCGCCTTTTCTTCGCCATTGTAGCGCGCCCCCGGCAAAAGTCAACAAAAACCTATGGGGTCTCTCCCGATCCGGAGTCGGCTAGGGTATGCTGGTTTCTAGGGCGGCCTGGATGGGCTAGGTATGCTCTGCAACGTTCACAACGTTCACTGATCTCTCCTGCGGAGGGTGCACATCGCCGCAATTTCCGCACCACTTTCCGCGTGCGGCGAGCCTAGCCATCCCGAATCGCTTGGGGCCTCTACCAAAGGCGCCTACCCCTTAGCGATTCCCAGCTCGCGGCACTTCCGGCACTTCTGCGGCGGAACCTCCAGCAACTGGCTCGCTAAGCCATCCAATCCGTGC
>JALLOH010000658.1 GCA_027717655.1 Acidobacteriia bacterium AH_259_A11_L15 | reverse complement strand
GCCTGTGAAGCGCTACGTCCTCGACGCCAGCGCCCTCATGGCCTTCTTTGAGCGCCGCGCCGGCGCCGACCAGGTCGAGGATCTCTTGCAGCGCGCCGCCCACGCCCAGCGCCCCCTGCTGCTCTCGGTGCTCAACTGGGGTGAGGTCTATTACTCGGTCTGGCGGACTCAGGGGGAAGCCGCCGCCAACCAAAAGCTGGTCGAGATCGCCCAACTCCCCATCGAATTGGTGGATGTGGATATGGAGACGACCAAATTAGCGGCCACCCTAAAAGCTCAGTATAAGCT
>JALLOH010000657.1 GCA_027717655.1 Acidobacteriia bacterium AH_259_A11_L15 | reverse complement strand
GTACTTACTATTCCAGATCAGAAACGGTTCGCGCCAACTTCTCTTTCTATGAATCCCGAGTGAAAGGTTCCAACACAAATGTAGGAGGACTCACACTGCTGGAAGCAGGCATGGGTAGTGTTTTCACTACTCGCGAGGCCCGAGCAACGCTTGAAATGCTGGGCACGCACCACATCTACCGCGGCGGTGTTGTCCTAAATAGAAGGAATTCTCATGCTTGGGCGAACAACACAGATTTAGGGATCGCAGTATTGGACAGCTTTGTCGCTGGGGGACCGACCATCGCGG
>JALLOH010000656.1 GCA_027717655.1 Acidobacteriia bacterium AH_259_A11_L15 | reverse complement strand
GGAACTCGGTATGGGTGTCGACGCTGGAGGTGGCCTCGTCGAGAATCAAGAGCCGCGGCCGGTGCGCCAGGGCGCGAGCGAAGGAGAGCAACTGCTTCTGTCCCACGGAGAGGGTGGCGCCGCGCTCGCGCACCTCGTGATAGAGCCCCTCGGGGAGGACGCTGAGGAAACTGCCCAGGTTGACGTTCTCCAACGCTTCGCTGACGTGCTCGTCGCTCACCCCCGCACTCCCCAGGCGGACGTTGGAGGCGATGGTGCCGGAGAAGAGGAACGGGTCTTGGAGCACGAT
>JALLOH010000655.1 GCA_027717655.1 Acidobacteriia bacterium AH_259_A11_L15 | reverse complement strand
GTTGGGCAGGAAGTCGCGGTCCAGGTCCCAGGTGACGCCCACGGCGGCGTTGAACCCCTGGCGATAGAGCTGCCCGTAGCCGACCAGCAGGCGGAGCTGGTTCGCGTTGGGCTGGAGCAGCTCCCGGTTGCGGGTGACGAAGTGGGCCACGCTGAAGCGCACCAGCTTGGTCACCCGCACCCGCCCGCTCACCCGTGTGTTCAGCACCCTGCCTTTCGTGGTGTCGAAGTCCAGCCGGAAATCCCCGCTGTAGCGCCCCCGCGGGTTCAGCCGCAGCACCGAGACGATG
>JALLOH010000654.1 GCA_027717655.1 Acidobacteriia bacterium AH_259_A11_L15 | reverse complement strand
TACACCGGCCCGAGCACGACGAAATCGGCGCCGTCGGCCTCGGCGTGCAACACTTCCTCAACGGTATGCGCCGACACACCGATCACCCGATCCGGGCCGAGAATCCGTCGAGTCACCGCGACCGGTATGCTGCTGGAGCGCAGGTGCACACCATCGCCTCCGGCCGCCATGGCCAGATCGAGGCGATCGTTGACCAACAATAAAGCTCTGTGTTCGCGCGTGATGCGGAGCACCTCCTCAGCCAGAGCGAGCAAGGTGCGGGTATCGAGATCCTTTTCCCTCAACTGGAC
>JALLOH010000653.1 GCA_027717655.1 Acidobacteriia bacterium AH_259_A11_L15 | reverse complement strand
GCGCCAGCTCGACGTCGGCCCCCTTCCGGTGGGCGACTTTCAAATCGTCCACGGCTCCATCCGCGACGAGGACGAATACGTCTTCAGCGTTCGCGAGGCGGGCGAGAACCTGGCCATGGCCGAAGTCCAGGTCACCTTCTGCGGCCACACCCACTTCCAGGGCGGCTTCGCCCTGCGGACGGACAACCGCGTCGACGCCATCCGGGTGCGCACGGAGAAAGGGGTGGCTACGGCCGAGTTGGAGCTGCAGCCGGGCGTCAAGTACCTGCTCAACCCCGGCTCCATCGGTC
>JALLOH010000652.1 GCA_027717655.1 Acidobacteriia bacterium AH_259_A11_L15 | reverse complement strand
CCACTAGGTCGCAAAGCAAATGAACGTGGAAAGCGACCAGGGTCAGCGCCAGGACTTTCAGTCGCTGGCGCCCCAGCGCGGTCCATAGCAAGGTTCCGGCCACCGCCGCCACCAACCCGTGGGTGAGCAGGTGATGGTACTGGACGTAGGCAACGTGCCCCCCCCAGCAGCGACAACGCGTCCAGGTCAGGCACCACCCCGGACCAGGCTACCAGCCGGCGGTCGCGCCGCTCCCGCAGCCGGTGGGCGATCAGCCAGGAGATGGCTAGATGGACGGGAACATGCATCGT
>JALLOH010000651.1 GCA_027717655.1 Acidobacteriia bacterium AH_259_A11_L15 | reverse complement strand
GATGATACCAAAGCATTCTTCCGGTGCAAGGCGGTGGCGTGGTTGACTTGCTTTCGGGAAAAACAGTAGAAAGGGACCCTCGCCATCTAGAGTCTGGCAAGGGGGCTTCCATGCAACTGGCGGATCGAGTAGCGATCATCACCGGGGCGTCAACGGGTATCGGCGAGGCTCTGGCCCGCCTATTTGCCGCCGAGGGGGCGCGGGTGGCGCTGGCGGCGCGCTCCCAGGACAAACTGCGGCGGTTGGCGGCGGAGCTGGGCGAGGAGCGGGCTCTGGCCGTGCCCACGGAC
>JALLOH010000650.1 GCA_027717655.1 Acidobacteriia bacterium AH_259_A11_L15 | reverse complement strand
GGTGGCAAAGAAAGTGAACGGAACGGTGATTACCGCGTCGCCCGGGCTCACGCCCAGCGTCACCAGGGAAAGCAGTAGAGCGTCGGAGCCGGAGGCGCAACCGATGGCGTGTTTCACGCCGCAGACCTCGGCCAGTTCCCGCTCCAGAGCTTCCCCCTCCGGCCCCAGGATGAACCGCTGGCTCTCGCACACCCGCTGGAGCGCAGCCTGAATTTCCGTCTTCAGCGCGGTGTACTGCGCCTTGAGGTCGATCTGCTGCACGCGCATCCGCGTGGTGGGCTTGCTCATAAG
>JALLOH010000649.1 GCA_027717655.1 Acidobacteriia bacterium AH_259_A11_L15 | reverse complement strand
CACCCTGCGGCTGGTCTTTCGCTACCAGGCCTGCAACGACCAGCTCTGCCTGCGGCCCACGAAGAAAGAAGTCCGGCTCACCGTGGAAATCGAGCCGCAGCGATAAATCTGCTGTGCCGAGACCCTTCGCCCCGAAGATTCGGGGCTCAGGGTGACAAAGAGACAAGGGCGCGCAAAGAAGGCAAGCTGACATTTGAAGTCCTGCCGAAGCAATCCTTTGAGACACGTCTCGCTCCCCACTCCCTGCTGTCCCAAAGGATGTCTTTTGATACGCGCCGCGTTGACTTGCCT
>JALLOH010000064.1 GCA_027717655.1 Acidobacteriia bacterium AH_259_A11_L15 | reverse complement strand
GCCAAAGACGACATCGGGCCGGAACTCGCCGAGCAAGCGTCTGGTGCGGAACAGGCTGCGAGAGAACAACACAAGACTGCGCAGCTTGGCCACCGGACTCACACCCTTGAAGCCGGCTAGCGGCAGCGTACGCAGCGGGAAGCCCGCGCCGGGCACGACCCGGGTTTCAATTCCCTGCTCCGTCCCCACGAACAAGACCTCATGGGCAGGGTGGCGGCGACGCAGTTCGGCGGCCACGGCCAGAGCGGGGAAAACATGTCCCCCGGTGCCGCCACCCGCCATCATCACCTTCATCGCCTCCATCCACCATCAATCCGTATATTGGCTGACATTGAGCAGCAACCCCACCCCCAAAAGCATCACCAGCAGGTCGCTGCCGCCGTAGCTGATGAAGGGCAAGGGGATGCCCTTGGTGGGGAGCAGGCCGAGCACCACGCTGAGATTGATGAGCGCCTGCCCGACCACCATGGTAGTGACCCCTACGGTCAGCAGCCGCGCCAGCCCGTCGGGCGCTGTGGTCGCGATCTTCAGCCCCCGCAACAGGAAGACACCGAAGAGGATGACGACCGTGGCGGCGCCGATCAGGCCCAATTCCTCGCCTACCACGGCGAAAATGAAATCTGTGTGGGCCTCGGGCAGGTAGAACAGCTTTTGCCTACCTTCCATCAGGCCCACGCCGGTGACGCCCCCCGAGCCCACGGCCAGCAAAGACTGGATCATCTGGAAGCCGCTGCCCTGGGGGTCGGAGCCCGGGTCGAGAAAGGCGCGGACGCGGGCCAGCCGGTAAGGCACGCGCACAATTAGAAAGTAGGCGACGGGGAGGGCCGCCAGGCCCAGGTAGAGCAAATAGCGGATGCGCATGCCGGCGGCGAAAAACATCGCTCCAGCAATCAACCCCAGCACCACAGCGGTGCCCAGGTCGGGCTCAATCACCACCAGGGCAACGAAGACGGTGCTGATGGCCGCGGCGGGAATCAAGGTGCCGGGAACGTCATTGACGGCGTGGCGGCGCCGCTCGAGGAAGTAGGCCAGAAAGAGAATCAGCACCAGCTTGGCGAGCTCCGAGGGCTGGACGGACATCGGGCCCCAGCGAATCCAGCGGTGGCTATTGCGCACGGGGTCCAGAAACAGCACCGCGACCAACAGAACCAGCACCACAAAGACCGCAGTAAACACCAGGTCGGGCTGGCCGAGGCGGCGGTAGTCGAGCCGCATCATCAAGAACAGCCCGGTCACGCCCAGCGTGAGCCAAAGGACCTGGCGAGCCAGGAACATCAGGGGGCGGCCGAACACCTCGTCGGCATAGACCGCGGAGGCGCTGAAGACCATCACCACGCCCAGCACCAGCAGGGCCATGGTGACGCCCAGCAGCCAGCGGTCGTGTTGGTAGCGCTTCGCCATCAGGAAGCTCGCCGGGCCGCCAGGCGCCGCACCTCTTCCTTGAAGACGTGGCCGCGGTGCTCGAAATTCTCGAACTGGTCGAAACTGGCGCAGGCGGGGGCGAGCAGGACGACGTCGCCGGGCTGGGCCAAGGCCGCGGCGCGGGCCACCGCCTCCACCAGCGTCTCGACCCGCTCCACCGGGAAGCCGTCGGCCAGTTGCGCGGCGAGCTTTTCCCGCGCCGCACCGATCAACAGCACATGGCGGGCGCGCTCCCGCAGCGGCTCCCGCAGAAGTCGGAAGTCCCCGCCTTTGTCCTTTCCGCCCAGAATCACGATCAGGTTGCCCGGAAAGGCATGGATGGCCTTCCGGGCGGCGTCGACATTGGTGGCTTTGGAATCGTTGTAATACTGGACGCCATTGACCTCGGTGACGAACTCCAGCCGGTGCTCCACGCCTTCGAAGGCCTGGACGGCGGCCCGAATCTTCCCGCAGGGCACGGCCAGCAGGCGGGCGGCACAGACGGCGGCCAGGACGTTCTCCAGGTTGTGGTGCCCCTTGAGGGGGATGTCACCGCGCTCGAGCACGCGGTCGCGCCGGGCTGCGTCCGCATAGAGCACCCAGTCGTTCTCGAGGTAGGTGCCCACGTCCAGCCGGCGCTGGCGGCTGAACCAGAAGCGCTGGGCGCGCACTTCGGGGGCCAGCGCGGCGGCATAGCGGTCGTCGGCGTTGAAGATGGCAAAGTCGTCGCCGTGCTGATAGCCGAACAGGCAGGCCTTGGCGGCCACGTAGTCGCGCATGGAGGCGTGGCGGTCGAGGTGGTCGGGAGTGAGGTTGAGGAGAGCGGCTATGCGGGGACGAAAACTGGTGATGGCTTCCAGTTGGAAGCTGGAGACCTCGACCACGTTGACCGTGTCCTCCCGGGCGGTGTCCACCAGGGTGATCAGCGGCGTGCCGATGTTGCCGCCCACCTGGACGTGGCGTCCGGCCTCGGCGAAAATCTTCCCCAGCAAGGCGGTGGTGGTGGTTTTTCCGTTCGAGCCGGTGACCGCCACCACGGTGCCGCGCAGGAAGCGCCAGGCCAGCTCCAGTTCACTGATGATCTCGATCCCTTTCTTCCGCGCCCGGGCTAGCGCCGGTAAGTCAAGCGGGACGCCGGGACTGAGCACGATCAGGTCGGCGGCCAGGAAGCTCGAGTCGTCGTGCCCACCGCACTCGACCCCGACGCCGAGTTCCCGCAACGCCGCAGCCTCGGCGGCGACCACCGATTCCGGGCGCACTTCGCTGAGCGTCACGCGGGCGCCGCGCCCGGCCAGGAAGCGCGCGGCGGCCGTCCCCGTGCGGGCCAGCCCGACCACCAGCGCGCGCTTGTCTTTGAGTTCCATTTTTCTCACCGCAGCTTCAATGTGCTCAGCGAAAACAGCGCGAAGACCAGGGCAGCGATCCAGAAGCGGATGATGATCTTCGACTCCGTCCAGCCGATCAACTCGAAATGGTGGTGGAGCGGGGCCATGCGGAAGATGCGCTTGCGCTTGAGCTTGAAGGAGGCCACCTGGAGGATGACCGAGAGGGCTTCCAGGACGAAGATGCCGCCGATGAAGAACAGGAGAATCTCCTGCTTGATGATGACCGCCACCGTGGCGATGGCGCCGCCCAGGGCGAGCGAGCCCACGTCCCCCATGAAGATCTCCGCCGGGTGGGCGTTGTACCAGAGGAAGCCCAGGCTGGCGCCGGTCATGGCGCCGCAGAAGATAGTGAGCTCGGCCACCTGGGGCATCTTGGAGAGGTTGAGGTAGCCGGCGAAGACGGCGTGGCCGCTCACATAGGTGAGCGCGGTCAAGGCGCCAGCGGCGATGGCCACGCAGCCGATGGCCAGACCGTCGAGGCCGTCGGTCAGGTTGACCGCGTTGGAGGAGCCCGCCAGCACCAGCACGATGAAGACCACGAAGGGGAGCACGGCCACGGGGTAGAGGTACCAGGTGCCCGCCAGGAAATCGATCACCAGGTCGGGACGGAGACGTTTGAAGAAGGGAAAGAGGATTTCCGTCGAATACAGGCCGTTGCGGAAGGTGAGCAAGACCCCGGCGATAATGACGGCGATGAGCACCTGCAAGGCGAACTTGGTGCGGGCGCGCAGGCCCATGCTGCGGCGCTTGACGGTCTTCAGGTAATCGTCGGTAAAGCCGATGGCGCCGTAAGCCAGCAGGCTGAAGAGGACCAGCCAGAGGAAGGGATTGGTTAGATTCGTCCAGAGAACCGCGGGGACAACGATGGCGATGAGGAGGAGCAGGCCGCCCATGGTGGGGGTTCCGGCCTTGGCTTGATGCACAGGAATTTCTTGACGGATGAACTGGCCGACCTGGAACTGCTTGAGCCGGCGGATGAGCCAGGGGCCGAGGAGGAGCATCAGGAGCATGGCGGTGAGGCTGGCGAAGGCGGTGCGGACGGTGATGTAGCGGAAGACATTGAAGGGGCCGATGTAGGGCTGCAGCCACTCATAGAGGATGTGGTAGAGCACGTCCCTAGCCTCCGCCCTTCAGGGCCGGCGCGGCTTCGACGGGGAAGCGCGCCCGCAGCGCGTCCAGCAGAGTTTCCAGCGCGATCGCCCGCGAAGCCTTGAGCAAGACCCAATCGCCCGGCTGCACAAAGGCGCCCAACCAGTCGCCCGCCGCCTCTTTGGTGTCGAAGAAGCGGGCGCGGTCGGCGGGCAAGCCCGCCGCGGCGGCGCCCTCGACCAAGTAGCGGGCGTGGCCGGTGACGCCGGCGAGGAAATCGATGTTGCCCACACCGGCAATCGTCGTCCCCGCCTGGCGGTGCAGCTCCGGCGAGGTGGGGCCGAGCTCCTTCATCTCCCCCACCACCAGGATCCGGCGCTGCGCCTCCGGGGTGCGGCTGAGCGCCTCGGCCATCAGGCCCAGGGCGCGCGGATTGCAGTTGTAGGCATCGTTCACAACGGTGAAGCCCGAAGCGAAGCGCAAGCGCTGGCCCCGCAGCGGCAGGGGTTCGACGGCGGCAAAAACCGGGACGGCTTCGGCGGGCTCCAGCTTGAGCAGGCTGGCCACGGCGAAGGCAGCCAGGGCGTTCTCCACGTAGGCGCGGCCGGGAAGAGGCAGGCGGGCGCGGGCGCGCTTGCGACCCACGACCAGGTCGAACTCGCTGCCCGCCAGGCCGTGGTCGGCGAGGTTCTCGACGCGCACCTCGGCCGGCTGCTCGATGGCGAAGCGGTAGACCTTGCCGCCAAAGCCTTCCTGGAAGCGCGCTACCCGGGAGTCGTCGGCATTGAGAACGGCGATGGCGGGCGGGGCCAGGTTCTGAATGAGCTCTCGCTTGGCTTCCGCGATTTCTTCGACCGAGCGGAAGAACTCCAGGTGCACGGGAGCCACATTGGTCACCAAGCCGATGTTGGGGCGGGCGACGGCGCAGAGCTTGGCCAGCTCGCCCTTGCGGGTCATGGCCATCTCCAGCACGGCCAGCTCGTGCTGCGGCCGCAGGCGCAGCAAGGTAAGCGGCACGCCGTATTCATTGTTCAGGTTGCCCGCCGACTGGAGGACATTATGGCGGGTGGCGAGCAAGGCGGCGAGCAGGTCCTTGGTGGTGGTCTTGCCGGTGGAGCCGGTGACCCCGATGAGGGCCCGGCCCCAGGTCTGGCGGGCGAAGCGGGCCAGTTGCTGGAGGGCCTGGAAGGTGTCGAGGACGCCGATGAGGCGCTTGAACATCTGGGGCGGGTAGCTGAAACGGCGCTGTTCGCTGACGAGGGCGACGGGGGCGCCATTGTCGAACGCCTGCTGGACGAAGTCGTGACCGTCAAAGCGGGGCCCCTTGATGGCGACGAAGAGCTCGCCCGGCTTGAGGCTGCGCGAATCGATGGAGAAGCCGGCGAGGGGCTTGTGCGTGAGAGTCCAGGGCACTCCGATCTGGAGCGCGTCGCCGACTTTGCCCACGGTCCACTGCATCGGCGTCAGGAGGTTCTCCTCAGCAAGTTTTGGTTTCGGCCGGGGCGGCCGCGTAGCCGCGACGAGCCAGAAGGCGTCGCGCCACTTCGGCGTCGCTCCAGGGCTCGAGGCGGTCACGGAAAACCTGGGTGTTCTGGTGGCCCTTGCCGGCCAGCAAGACGATGTCGCCGGCGCGGGCCAGCTCGAAGGCGCGCTCGAAGGCGCGCTCGCGGTCGAGTTCGATCTCGTAGTTGCCGCCGGCCTTCTGCACGCCGACCACGATATCGTTGATGATGCGCGCGGGGTCTTCCGAGCGCGGGTTGTCGGTGGTGAGGATGACGTGGTCGGCCAGGCGCCCGGCGATCTCGCCCATGAGGGGGCGCTTGGTGCGGTCGCGGTCGCCGCCGCTGCCGAAGACGATGAGGACACGGCCGGGGCTGAACTCACGGGCGGTTTCGAGCAGGTTGGTGAAAGCCAGGTCGGTGTGAGCGAAGTCCACCACCACGGAGAAAGGCTGCCCCGCGTCGAGGCGCTCGAAGCGCCCCGGGACGCGCTGGAGGGCGGAGAGCCCGGCGGCGATGGTTTCGAGGGGCAGGCCCAGGCCGTAGGCGGTGGCGCCTGCGGCCAGCAGGTTGGAGAGGTTGGAGCGGCCGACGAGGGGCGACTTGACGGTGACGCTCCCGCCCGGAGTTTGCAGGAGGAATTCGGTTCCGGCGGCAGTGAGTTTCGGCTGGCGGGCAGTGATGCGATCCTTGTTTGAGCTGAGACCATAGAGGAGGACTTTCCCGCGACAATGGGATTGAAGCTGGGCGGTGCGGGGCTCGTCAGCGTTCAAGATGCAGAGCGGGGGCGGGTCGGCGCCGCAGCCCAAGAAGAGCCTCTTCTTAGCCTGGAAGTAATTGTCCATCGAGTGGTGGAAGTCCAGGTGGTCGCGGGCCAGGTTGGTGAAGACGGCGGCGGCAAAGGGGAGGCCGTAGACCCGATCGAGCGCCAGGCCGTGCGAGGAGACCTCCATCACGACCCAACGGACGCCCGCGTCGCGCAACTTGGCCAGGAAGTACTGCAAATCGAGCGACTCGGGCGTGGTTTGCTCGGCGGAAACCAGGCCCGTGGCGGTGTGATATTCGACCGTGCCGAAGAGGCCGACCCGGTGGCCGGCAGCCCGCAGCACGGATTCCAGCAGGAAAGTAGTGGTGGTCTTGCCGTTGGTGCCCGTGATGCCGAGGAGCTTTATGGTGCGAGCCGGGTGCCCATAGAAGTTGGCGGCTACCCGCGCCAGGGCCTGGCGCCCGGCGCGCACCTGCACCCAAGCAGCGCGGACCTCGGGCCGCGGGGGAAGCTCACTCAAGACCGCCGCCGCCCCGGCGCCCACGGCCTGGGGGATGAAGTTGTTGCCGTCCAGCTTCTCTCCGGTGAGGGCGACGAACAACTCGCCGGGGCGAATCTGGCGGGAGTCGTAGCGGACGCCGGTGATCTCGACGCTGCGGGAGCTGGCCACAGCCCGCGTGTCCACTCCGTCGAGTAGCCTGGCCAATTCCATTCCCTAGGACCTTCTTCCCTCCTACATCGGGCGCGTGGCTGCGGCGGGCAGGGACGGACGCAATTCCACTCGGATGCGGCTGCCGCGGGGCAGACGAGTGCCGGGCTCGGGTTTCTGGGCCGCGACCACCCCACTGCCTACCAGAATCGGCTCCAGGCCCAGGCGCGCGCAGCGTTCGGCCGCTTCTCGCAAGGAGACACCCGTCAAATCCGGCACCGCCACGGTATCGCTGTTCAGCAGGACGATGTTGCCGCCTGGCAAGGCGGTGGGATTCCGAGAGAAGACTACAGGCACGGCCTGTGGGTCCCCCGGCGGCGTTCCCGGCTCAACCCCCGAATCTTCTCGCCACCAGGAGGCGGTGTCCAGTTGCCCGGGGCGCAAATCCTGCACGGCAGCTCGGTCCAAGCGGGGCAGGCGTCGCAGAGGCAAATCCTGAGGCACATTCAGGTAGGCCAGAGTGCGCTCCACGACAGCGCGGAAGACGGGAGCGGCCACGTCGCCGCCGTGGTAGAGCTCGCCGCGGGGCGAATCGAGCACCACCACCACGGTGATGGCCGGGTCGTCTACGGGGGCGAAGCCGGCGAAGGAGGCGACAAACTCGGTGCGCGAGTAGCTCCCCGTTCGGGGGTCGATTTTCTCCGCCGTTCCCGTCTTGCCCGCGGCCGAATATCCCGCCGGTTGGGCGGCCCGACCGGTGCCTTGCCTCACCACTCCCGCCAGCATCCTCCGGAGCTCCTCGGCCACACCTACAGGTATGATGCGCTGGGAGCGGGAAGGCGTTTGCGGCTGGGGCTGATTTTCGCGAACAATCTGCCGCACTACGCGGGGCTGCACCCAAACTCCCTGGTTGGCGATGGCGGAGAGGGCGGCGCTCAATTGCAGCGGGGTGATGGCCACCTCCTGACCCATCGAGATGGCCCCGATGGAGATGCGCGACCAATTGGACACCGGGCGCAGCAGACCGGGGCTTTCGGCGGGCAGTTCAATCCCCGTGCGCTGCCCGAAGCCCCAGCGGCGGATGTGCTGGTAGAAGTTCTCCTCGCCCAGGCGCAGGGCCAGGCGGATGGAGCCGATGTCGCTCGATTCGTAAAGGATCTCGCGCACGGTGAGCAAGCCGAAGGGTTTGTGGTCGCGGATGCGGTGGCCGGCGAGCACGATGCTCCCCTGCTGGCAGTCGATGACCTCCTCGGGCTGGGCCAGGCCTTCTTCCAGGACGGCGCCGAGAGGAACCACCTTGAAGGTGGAGCCCGGCTCGTAGGCCAGGGTGAGGGCCCGGTTCACGTGCTGCGGGGGCGAGACGCCGGTGGGGTTGTTCGGATTGAAGGTGGGATAGTTGGCCATGGCCAGGATTTCGCCGCTGCGCGGCTCCTGCACGATGATGGTGCCACTGCTGGCCCGGGTGCGCTCGATGGCAGCGGCCAACTCCCGCTCGGCGATGTACTGGATGTTTTCGTCCAGGGTGAGCACGACGCTGGCGCCCTCGCGGGAAACCTGCTGGCTGCGGGCGAACCAGCGGCGGCGACCGTCGGCGGTGACCACCAAGCGGCGGGGCCGCCCGCGGATGACCTCATCGAGCGCATATTCGATCCCACCCAACCCCTGCTCGTCCACGCCCACGAAACCCAGGACGTGCGCCGCCAGCTCGCGCTTGGGATAGAAGCGCTTGTGCTCGCGCTGGAAGTAGATCCCCGCCAGGTTCAGGGCGCGCACGCGCTCGGCTTCGGCCGCGTCCAGCTTGCGCCTGAGCCAGACGAAGGAACCCTCCGAGCGCAGGCGGCCTTCCAAGGCCATGGGCTCCATCCTCAAGACGGGGGCGAGCAGGCGGGCGGCCAGGGCCGGGGCAGTAACTTCGCTCGGTACAGCGTAAACAGAATCCACCCCGATGCTGACGGCCAGTTCGCGGCCCTTGCGGTCGTAGAGCACCCCGCGCTTGGGGGTGATCTCCAGGGTATGTTGCTGCTGGCGGCGGGCGCGGCGGGCCAACTCCGGGTGGCGGACCACCTGCAGGTCCACCAGCCTAGCCAGAATCAACCCCAGCCACAGACAAGCCACCACGCCGAGGAAAATCAAGCGCGTGCGCGATGGTGCCGGTGCTGACCGCATTCAATCCTCAGGCTGACCTGGACAAGAAAGTTTCTGTAGATCCAGTTCTTATGAATCCAGCCGGGGGCTCCCGCGAGCCCCCCTGTACCCTTCAGGTCGGTCCGGCGACCGCCGGGAAGAGTAAAAGTCCGCTCCTGGCTCCTGCGATCAGTCTGCAAGCGAAACCCTGGTCGGCGGCCCCGCCGACTCCTCCTTCTCCGCCCGCGCCAGCACCGGGACCCGGGCCGGGGGCGCAATCGGCCCCACCGGGACCACCTGGCCGGCCGCCGGAACCTCCAAGCCCAGGCGGCTCCGCGCCAGCACGTCAATGCGCATGGGGTCGAGCAGGGTCGCCTGCTCCACCCGCAGGGTCCGGTTCCAGTCGAGCACCTGCTCGTGCCGCCCTTGCAGCTCCTCGAGCTGGTAGCCGGTGTGAATGAACTGGAAGTGCTGCCAGGCGCAGAGCAAGAGAACCACCCCGCAGACCAGGGCGCCGCCGAGCAGCCCCAGCGTGTGCCGGAACACTTCCGGGTCGCGCTGCCGCATCAGGCGCGAGTTATCGATCCGCTTCAGCCAGTACACTTGGACAGGCGAGGCCACTGCCCCTCCTCACTCCGGTCGGATTCTTTCAGCCGCACGCAGCCGGGCGCTCCGGACCCGAGGATTGGCCCGAACTTCTCCCGGCGTGGGCCGGACGACCTTCTTGGTCAGCAACTGCAACTCGTGGGCGGCCGCATGCTGACGGAACAGGTGCTTGACCAGGCGGTCTTCCAGCGAGTGGTAGCTCAGGATGACCACGCGGCCGCCGAGCTTGAGGTAGACGGGGACCCGGAGTAGAAACTGCTCGAGTTCCTCCTGTTCTCGATTCACCGCAATCCGCAGCGCCAGAAACGTTCTTGTTGCGGGATGCAGTTTCTGCCTTCCCTTAGGCTTCCGAATCCCCGTCACCACTTGTGCCAGGTGCAGGGTGTCGCGGACGGGGCGCGACCCCACGATTTGCCTGGCGATCTTTTTCGCGTGCCGCTCTTCGCCGTAGCGGTCTAACAGCTCGGCCAGCTCACTCTCGCGGGCCCGGTTGACGATATCGGCGGCGGTCACCGGACTCGCCGGGTCCATCCGCATGTCGAGCGGCCCCGCTCTCCGAAAAGAAAATCCTCGCTCAGGAGCGTCGAGCTGGAGCGACGAGACGCCCAAGTCGGCCAACAGGCCATCCACCGGCCCGGGGCCGACCGGCTCCAGCACTTGGGGGAGTTGGGCGTAACTGGAGCGCACGAGTTGGAGGTCGCGCTGGTAGGGTTTCAGACGCTCCTGAGCGAACTCTAACGCCATGGGGTCTTTATCCACTCCAATCAAGCGGCCGGTAGTCAGCCGCTCCAAAATGGCGGCGGCGTGCCCGCCCGTACCCACGGTGGCGTCCACGTAGACGCCCTCGGGCTTCACGGCCAGGAAGCGCAAAACTTCCTCGACCATTGCCGGGGTATGCACACTCGCCACTACACGCCCAAGTCATCCAGAATCTTCTCGTCGTCCGGGGTAATGGGGTTCTTGCGAATCTCTTCCAGGAACCGCTGGTGGTTCCAAATATCGAGGTAGGTGAGCGAGCCCACCACCTGCACCTCCCCTTTCATGGCCGCCGACTCGCGCAGCACCGACGGGATCAGCACCCGACCCTGCTTATCGAGCCACACCACCTGGCCGTAATAGCTGACCAGGTTGAGGAATTTTTTCTTGGCCCGGTTGGTGGAGCTGATCTGGGCCAGGCGCTGCTCGATGTCGCTCCAGACTTCGATGGGATACGTGCGGGCGAACTGGCCCGTCGTCGACGTAACGAAGAATTGCCCGCTGTAGTTTTCCCGAATCAGCCCCAGGAACGCCGCCGGGATCTTCAGCCGACCCTTTTCGTCCACTCGCGCGGGATAACTTCCCCGGAACATGCCCTGCTCCCACCCTCACAAACGTGCCGGGCACCGAGGCGATTAGTGTCTTTCTATTACGGGCCGGGTCGAGCCGCCGGCCGCGTTTTGTAGACAGCCTTGCTCGCTAAAGCTAGGGGCGGAGTGGAGCCACCACTGAACCCACCCGGGAGACCACCGTCTCCCACTTTTCGCCACTTTTTACCCCCAAGCTTCTCTCTTGTCAAGCGAAAAGTTTAAGAAAATCAGGCTCTTCCCTGCCCTGACCTACCTGCCTACACCACAAATGGGGCTCGCAGGCGGGGATCGGCCTACTTGTACCCAAGATGTTGGGTTGGAAAACAGTCTACCGGGACGGACGGCCCTGGGGAGGCGGGAGGTGCTGCCGCAATTGCCACAGCCCGCGGAGTAGGCGGCGCTCGTTTTCCCTGAGTGGGCCCAGGAATTGCGGCTCCTGGGCGAGGCGGGCGCGCGCTTCCGGCGGCGCATGAACTTCCCCGAAAACTAGTGGAATAGTTCAATGGTTGATCGGTTGATTG
>JALLOH010000648.1 GCA_027717655.1 Acidobacteriia bacterium AH_259_A11_L15 | reverse complement strand
CTCTTGACCGGCTGCTGGCCAGCGCCTGGAGCGACCGCTGGGGTTTTGCTCACCGTAGCCCCGACGAAGGTAAAGTTCCGGAGAATGAGTGGGCGGGCGGCATGCTCGACGACCAGGTCTTTATGGCCGCCGCCTTGCTCGATGCCTTCGAGCTCACCGGCGACCGTCGCTACTTCGAGCACGCCGAGCGCGCGATGAAATTGGCACTCGAAAAATTCTGGGACGCGGACGGCGGTGGCTTCTTCGACCGGCCCCTCGACGCCCCGCCCATCGCCCCGACGGGGTCGGGGC
>JALLOH010000647.1 GCA_027717655.1 Acidobacteriia bacterium AH_259_A11_L15 | reverse complement strand
GCATCGCGGAAGGCTTCGCCCCGGGCGGGGCCAGGTTGTACCGCGGCCGGCAGGTCACCACACTCACCTCGTGGCCGCGGCCCCGCAGGTCTTCGGCCAGCTCGTACATCAAGTGCGAAGAGGAGCGAACCTCCGGCGGAAAGGCGTCGGTGAGTAGAAGAACCCTCATGGCGGTGGCGCACCTGTATGCTACCCCGCCCGGGGGCGAAACGACAACCGCGACCCCGCGGCTTCGTTTCTTCCCGGCCCGCGGGCTATGCTAGAGTCAGACGCTTATGAGCAAGCCCACCA
>JALLOH010000646.1 GCA_027717655.1 Acidobacteriia bacterium AH_259_A11_L15 | reverse complement strand
TCCGGATACCCACCTGCTGCTGGGACGGATCGCGGGAGAGCAAGGCGACCATGCCGCAGCGGAGCAGCACCTTCGGCGCTATGTCCGCCTACAGCCGGAGGACCCGCAGGGGCTGGGCGAACTCGGCGTGGTGCTGCTGGCCCGCGAAAAATCTCAAGAAGCGGAAGCTTTCTTGAAACGAGTCCTGGAAATAGACCCGGAGTCCGAGCCCGCCCACCACAACCTGGGCTTGCTCTACAGTCGCCGCGGGGAGCACGAGCGCGCTCGGGAGCACCTGGAGGCGGTTACGAG
>JALLOH010000645.1 GCA_027717655.1 Acidobacteriia bacterium AH_259_A11_L15 | reverse complement strand
CTTGCAGGCAACGACCTGATGAGCGCCGACGGCGGCTGAGCACATCTATACCTTCTTGATCTCCTCTTTGAGGAAGGCCTTGAGACGATTCTCCAATTCCAATGGAATCCGAACTTGCTGATCTTTCAGCTGCTGCGCCATTTCCGAGCAGGCTCGATAGGAATCCAGGAACTTGACGCAAGGAGGGCAGGCAGCAAAATGTTGGTCAAGCTTTTTCTGGATCTCAGGATCGAGGTTCCCCTCCAGGTAATCCATCAGCAAGTCCACACATTCTTTACAGTTAAATAAAGT
>JALLOH010000644.1 GCA_027717655.1 Acidobacteriia bacterium AH_259_A11_L15 | reverse complement strand
GCGAGAATCTGCCATTCCCCAGCGAGCATTTCGACCTGGTCTATTCATGGGGCGTGATCCACCACACGCCCGACCCCGCAGCGGCAGCGGACGAGATCACACGCGTTTGCAAGCCAGAGGGTGATGTCCTCGTCATGGTCTATCATCGCCGGTCGCTGGTGGCTTTGCAGGCGTGGCTCGTCTATGGGCTCCTTCGGGGGAGGCCTTGGCGGTCGGTGGGCCGGATCCTTGCGGAGCACGTCGAAAGCCCGGGCACGAGAGCCTTCACACGCGGAGAAGCCCGCAGGTTGTT
>JALLOH010000643.1 GCA_027717655.1 Acidobacteriia bacterium AH_259_A11_L15 | reverse complement strand
AGCCTGCGCTGTGAGGTGGGCGCCGACAAGGCCTACATCCGCTGGGACGACACCGGGCCGCACTTCGCCACCGGCGAGGGCGCCGAGCTGCCTCAACTCCATCCCTTCATCCGCCGCCGGCCCGGCCGCCGCGCCTGGGACTTGATCTTCTGGCTGCGGTGAAGTTCAACCCGGGCGGGGGTAAACCCCGCCCCTACAAAAATTCAAGGGCTAAAGCCGCGACCCACAAACCACGGGCGGGGGTCCTTCGGCAAGCTCCCTTCGGCTCGGCTCAGGGCAAGCAGGACAGGCA
>JALLOH010000642.1 GCA_027717655.1 Acidobacteriia bacterium AH_259_A11_L15 | reverse complement strand
TCATAGGCCGCAATCGCCTTCCCCAGGTTCTCCCCCCGGTCCCCCGTGGGCAGGTCCGCGTAGGCATTGCCCAGGTTGTTCTGCGTCGCCGCCCAATCCATCGGGAACTGCTCCCGCGTGCGCACCTCCAGCGCTGCCTCATAGGCCGCAATCGCCTTCCCCAGGTTCTCCCCTCGATCCCCGGTGGGCAGGTTCCGGTAGGCAACGCCCAGGTTGTTCTGCGTCATCGCCCAATCCATCGGGAACTGCTCCCGCGTGTACACCTCCAGCGCCGCCTCATAGGCCGCAATCGCCT
>JALLOH010000641.1 GCA_027717655.1 Acidobacteriia bacterium AH_259_A11_L15 | reverse complement strand
GCTGGCCGCTGATCGCCAGCCTCAGCGCATTGGCGCGCCCGCGGGTGACGTGGCGCTCGTCGGCGGTGGCCCGGTACGAGGGGCACATCACGCCGCCGTCCCACTTGCGGCACGCGCCGTTGTTGTTGCACATCTCGACGGCGCCGCCGAAACCGCCCCATTCCGACCAGTCGAGCCCGGTGTCGAGGGGCTCGACCGCGTAGCCCGGCGCGTAGCGCAGCAGCGAACGGTCGTCCATGCGATGGGGGCGGACGATCTTGCCCGGGTTGAACAGCCCGCCGGGATCGAAGGTGTC
>JALLOH010000640.1 GCA_027717655.1 Acidobacteriia bacterium AH_259_A11_L15 | reverse complement strand
GTGGAAGCGGGGGAGGCCGGGGGTATTTTGGACAACATTCTCCAGCGCCTATCGTCCTACATCGAGAAGAACGTCAAGCTGAAGTCGGCGGTCACCTCCGCCATGATCTATCCGATCTCCGTGCTGACCATCATGGTGGGCGTGGTGACCCTGCTGCTGTGGAAGGTGGTCCCGACCTTTATCACGTTGTTCGCGGGGTTGGGGGCGGAGCTGCCCTTGCCGACGAAGATCGTTATAGACTTGAGTAACGTAGTCAGCTATGTGCTGGGCAGCATCTGGTACGTTACTTTTCCCC
>JALLOH010000639.1 GCA_027717655.1 Acidobacteriia bacterium AH_259_A11_L15 | reverse complement strand
CCCGTAGCCGGCCGCCTTGTCGACCAGGCTCTTGGCCGCGCTTTGCAGGCGCAGCGGGACCGATTCCGCCCACAGGTTGTTCTGGACCACGTAGACGATGCCCAGTTTGTGCACGCCGGCGAAGTTGACGGCTTCGTGCCAGGCGCCGGTGCTGGTGGCTCCATCGCCGCAGAAGGCGAAGCAGATGTCGTCCTTGCCCTGCAGCTTCAGCCCCAGCGCCACCCCGGTCACCAGTTGCCACTGGGCGGCGATGGTGCTGGAGGGGGTGATGATGTTGAACTGCTTGTGGCCGAAG
>JALLOH010000063.1 GCA_027717655.1 Acidobacteriia bacterium AH_259_A11_L15 | reverse complement strand
CCCCCCCCCCCCCCCCCCCCTACCCCGGACTCAGCCACGCCTCACGGCCAAGATTCGCGCCCTCAGCGGAAGCGGATGGAGTTGAGCATCTGCTGGAAGGCCGCCTGGTACTGGCCGGAGTCGGACTCGGGGACGATGAAGAGGGCGAAGAAGAGCCCCTCGCGGAGGCGCACGGTGAAGAGATAGTCCGTCTCCTGGTCGCCCTGGATGGGAGAGGGCCCGCGCAATTGAGTGATTAGAGCGCGCCGGCCGTCGATGCGCCCGCGCTGGTGACCCACTTCCCGCAGGTTGGGGTCGGCTTGCAGAATTTGCCGGACCAGGTGCTCAGTGGCCTCTTCCAAGGAGGCGCGGGGGTCGTCGAGGTCGAGAACGTCCACCAGCACGCCGTAGGCGATGGCTTGCTCACCGGCGCCGCCCGGGGGAGCAAACAACACGCGGGTCCCGGCCTCGTGAACCTCCCAGTTGTCCGGGAAGCCGATGACGAAGTCGCGGTGACGATAGTTGTGGAAGCGGCGCGAGGGGGCCTCGGCCGGCCGTCCCACCTGAGGCGTTTGCGAACCGCGCTGGCCGCGCTTGGGCGGCGGGGGCAACTGGCGCACGATCTCTTGGATGGCGTGGAAGTCTTCCGAATCCCGGCGCGGGTTCTGGAGCGGGCCGAGCCTCTCGATCTCTTCCCCAATCCTCTCCTGGCGGTTCTCGGGGTTGGGGTGGCTGGAGAAGAACTCGATGCTGCGCTGGGGGTGCCGCTTCTGGAGGGTGTCGAAGAAGCCGATCAAGCCCTGGGGGTCGTAGCCGGCGTCCCAGAGGATTTGCGTCCCTAACACGTCGGCCTGGGTCTCGGCGGTGCGGGAAAATTTCAGGAACACGCTGGTGAAGCCGACCTGGATGCCCAGCCCGACCAGTTGCTCGACGACGCCGCCCCCGCCGCCCAACGCGCCGCCCAGGATGGCCAGAGGGAACTGGGCGATATAGGCTTTGCTCAACTGGTTGGTGCCGTGGCGGAGGGAGACGTGAGCGATTTCGTGGGCCATCACGCCGGCCAGTTCGGCTTCGGTGTTGGCCGCATCGATGGTGCCCCGGTTGAGGTAGAGGAAACCGCCGGGCAGGGCGAAGGCGTTGATCTCATCCTGGTTCACCCCCTTGAACTGGTAGGGGTAATTGTGGCCGGGGGCGAATTGGGCCAGGCGGCGGCCCAGCCGGTTCAGGTAGGCGTCCACCTCGGGGACGTTCAGCAGGGGCAGTTGCCGCTCGGCGTCGCGGGCGGCCGCCTGGCCCAGCTCGATGTCCTGCTGGGCGCTGAAGAGGTTGAAGCCGGGCTTGAGCCTGGTGCGGTCCGCCAGCGCGGCGGGGGCCGCCAGCAACAGGATCAGCGCCAGGCTCAGGACCTGGCGTGCGAATGACGATTGACGCTGGTGCATGGTCATCCTCCCTTGCTTTCTGGGATGAGGCTTTGCCCCTTCCGGTTGCGCGATTGTGCCACAAACGGAAGGGGAAGGCGAATCGCTTTACCCCAGCGAAAATAGAAAACAGAAAATAGGGATTGGGGAAGAGGCCGACGAGGAATGCGGTCCCGCTGGCGCGAGGCCCAGCGTATTCCTTGCCGCTACCAAACTGAAGCGGAGGGGACAAATTGGCGCTTGCGTTTTTCAGGCGCCTGGATTAGCTTGACAGCGGTCTGATGCGGAATCCGAGAGCAGGGCCTTCCCGCAGGTCCGCCACCGTCCCCGATTGTGAGGCATCTAACTAGGAGAGGCCGATGCCGGTACAGAAGACCGAAAAAATTTGGCACAACGGCAAGCTCATCGAGTGGGACGCCGCCAGCGTCCACATCACCTCCCATGTGATCAGCTACGGGTCGTCCCTGTTCGAGGGCATCCGCTGCTACGCCACACCCTCCGGCCCGGCCATCTTCCGCGCCCGGGAGCACGCGCAGCGGCTGGTGAACTCCTGCCGCATCTACCGGATCGAGCTGCCCTATTCGACCGAGCAGTTGGTGCAAGCGATGGTAGAGGTGGTGCGGGTGAACAAGCTGCCGCACTGCTACCTGCGGCCCATCGTGCTGCGGGGCTACGGCGAGGTGGGGGTGACCCCGTTCAAATCGCCCATCGAGACCTACATCGCCTGCTGGCCCTGGGGCGGGTACCTGGGCGAGGACGCGGTCGAGAAGGGAGTGGACGTCTGCATCTCTTCCTGGTCGCGCATGGCCCCCAATACGCTGCCCGCCATGGCCAAGAGCGGCGCCAACTACATGAACTCGCAGCTCATCAAGATGGAGGCGCTGCTCAACGGCTACGTCGAGGGCATCGCGCTGGACACCCAGGGGCTGGTGAGCGAGGGGAGCGGCGAGAACTTGTTCATCATCCGCGAGGGGACGGCCATTACGCCCCCGCTGACCAACGCGATCCTCCCGGGCATAACGCGCGATACCGTGATCACGCTGTGCCGGGACCTGGACATCCCCCTGCTGGAGCGGCCCATCCCGCGCGAGGAGCTCTACCTGGCCGACGAGGTCTTCTTCGTGGGCACCGCCACCGAAATCACCCCCATCCGCTCCATCGACAAAATCCAGATCGGCAACGGTCGGCGCGGCCCCGTCACCAAGAAGCTCCAGGACGAGTTCTTCGCCCTGGTCAAGGGCGAAAAGGCCGACCGCTACGCCTGGCTCACGCTCATCAATCAACCCGCGCGGGTGGCCGCCAGTCGCTAGGCCAGGATTGACTTGCTCTCTCAGCTTCCCTAGAATCCCCGCAACCCCGCAAGAATTGAGGAAAGACGGCAGGGGATAAACCCCTGCCCTACCCAGGCTGAATCGGAGGGGTGAGACATGGAAACAACCACTGGACAAAAAGCCGTGGCCGAATTCATTGGGACGCTGGCGCTGATCTTCATCGGGGCGGGCTCCATCCTGGCCAACCAGCAAAGCGGGGGTGCCGCGGGCCTGGTGGGCATCGCCCTCGCCCATGGGCTCACCATAGCAGTAATGGTTACCGCCATCGGGCACATCTCCGGCGGGCACATCAACCCCGCGGTTACCTTCGGCGTCTGGGTGGCGGGAAAGATTCCCACCCGGGAAGCCATCGTCTACTGGCTGGCGCAGCTCGCCGGCGGCTTCGCGGGGGCGCTGTTGCTGATTCCGCTCTTCAACGCCGAGACCCGCGAAGCGGCCAAGCTGGGCACCCCCATGCTGGGCGGCGGCGTTCCCGTCGCGGACGGCGTGCTGGCGGAGCTGCTAATGACTTTCTTCCTGGTCTTCGTGGTGTTCGCCACCGCCATTGACGAGCGCGGCGCCTTCAAGGCCGTGGGCGGCTTCGCCATCGGGATGGTGGTTACCTTCGACATCCTCATGGGCGGCCCGCTGACCGGAGCCTCGATGAACCCGGCGCGCACCTTCGGCCCGGCGCTGGCCGGCGGCTACTGGGCCCACCACTGGGTCTACTGGGCGGGGCCGCTGGCCGGGGGCTTGCTGGCCGGGGCGCTCTACAGCAGCGTGTTCCTGCGAAAGCGGTAGAAAAAGCTTCAGAAGAAATTTGGGGGGCGCCCAACAGCCCCTCAAGGAGATTCCCGGGCCGTCGGCCTTTCCTCCCTCGGCAATAATTCGTTCCTTCCTCGTCCCGGCTTCGTTACCTCCCAGGCTGCGGACCTTACTTTTGAGGCCGGATACAGGACCCCCACGGGCTAGGTTCGCAGCAGGTTGGCCCCGGGGGCGAAGGAGGAGAGAAGATGAGAAGCCGAATGTTTAGTGGCCTCGGAGTTCTGCTATGGATGGGGCTCGTGCCCGCACTGGCAGCCGCCCAAGAGGGCGGCGGGGTTCTCTTACCGAGACTGACCCCAGAGAGAGAAACGCCTGCGCTGCAGCAACTCCCGCTCGATGACTGGAGGCGTCTCGAAAGCCTGCCGCTGGGAGCCGAGTTGCGAGTCAGCCTGGAGCGCGCTCAAGTATTCAAAGGTAAGCTGGAGGACGTCACCGGCGAAGCCCTGACCCTTCGCCTGCGGGGTGGGGGCCTGAAAGTGGTCCATTCCTGGCAAGTGGTGCGCATCCATGAAGTCCACCGGGACTCCATCTTGGACGGAACCCTAATCGGACTGGGGGTCGGGGCGAGCGTCGGCGCGATTATCGGAGCTGCGCAAGACCCCGAATCGACTGACTTGAACCGCCTGGGTGGAGCCTTGTTTGGAGCCATGATCGGAGTGGGCCCGGGTGGCCTCGTAGGGTTTCTTGTGGACAATGCCCGCTTGGAGATGGTGGTGGTCTACGAGCGGCCAACGCCAGGCGAGTCGGCAGCCCGACCGTAGGCGCTGCGAATCAAGGTGCGCTGGGAAAAGGGGCCATAGGCGAGCATGGGGATGACTGCCAGCAGCTCCCAGTGGCCGGTTGATTCGGCCGAGAGCAGCGGGGAGAGGGCCCACAGCCAGTCGACCCCCAGCATGACCGGGAACAGGCTGGCGAATTTAGCCCCCGTCTGCGGGTGGTCGAAGCTCACCATCGCGCCCAGGTACAGCCGCAGCGCTGTGCCCACCAGGGCCAGAAACACTAGGATCACCAGCGCCGCCTCCCGGCCGCCCAGGAAGCGCCCCAGAACGTCCGCGGCGTCCGCAAGGAAGAAAAGCGCCAGCCCGTAAAGAAGCAGGTAGCCCGCCTGGATGGTCAGAAAAAGCCGCCGGGCCGTCCGGCGGGAGACGGACGCGATCTCGGGCGGCAGCACCGCGCCGGTTTCCACCGCAGCAATGAATTGATACCCCACCCGGTGCCGGGTGCGGATGTAGCGGGCCTGCTCGGCGTCGTCGCCCAGGGCCCGCCGAATGGCCCCCACGGTTTGTACCAGGGCGTCGTCGGTGACGAAGGTGTCCTTCCAGAGGGCTTCCACCAACTCCTGCTTGGAGACCACCCGGTCGCAGTGTTCCACCAGATAGGTGAGCACCTGGAAGGCCTTGGGGGAGAGCTCGACTTCCTGGTGGCCTCGGCGCAACGAGGCCGCCCCTGTATCGAGCTGGAACTCACCGAATTGATAGCAGGAGGTTATCTCCGGCACCGAAAGCCGCTTCCTCGGCGTCTCCCCCTTATCCGGGGGCTCTCGCCGGGTCGTATCTTGCCGCCCACTATAGCACGAAGAAGTCAGAACGGAGGGGCTATGCGGCACAACCTCCAGTTCGCTCTTTGAAAACTTGCAGCTTGAAAGGGGTTGAAAGCGGGGGAAGAAACCCGGGTCGTCATCGTGTGTCAAGTCGCCGGCAGCCTACCGCTCGGCCACGCCTCGGGGCAAACGCCAACGCGCGCTACCGCTTTCGGAGGGGCGCGAATGAATCCGCCGCATAGAGTGAGCGCCCTTCGCGGAGGGGTAGGGGGGATCCGCCAGGGGTCGTAGTTCTGAGCGCCAGGCTGGGGCGGTGGTTGCCGCGCGATGGCGGACTCATGGCTGCCGATAGTCGATAATTCCTACGGCTGTTTGCGTTGACACTGGCGGCGGGCTGTGCTAGCGTCCCGGTTAGTCCATGCCCCACAATGACAGGGCCCAGGGAGAGGCGTCATGAACGTTGACGAACTTTTGCGCACCGCTGTGCAGACCAAGGCCTCCGACCTCCACCTGAAGGTCGGCAACCACCCTTACTTGCGCATTGACGGTCATCTGGCCCCGCTCACCGACCAGCCGCGCATCTCGCCGGAAGACATGCTCTCGATGGCCTTCAGCATGATGACCAACCGGCAGAAGCAGAAGTTCAAGGAGACCGCCGAGCTGGATATGGCGTACGGGGTGGCGGGCCTGGGCCGCTTCCGCGTCAACGTCTTCCAGCAGCGGGGCAACGTGGGCATGGTGCTGCGGGTCATCCCCACCAAGATCAAGACGATTGAAGACCTGCTGCTGCCCAAGGTGATTGACAAAATCTGCGAAGAGCAGCGGGGGATGGTGCTGGTCACCGGCACCACCGGCAGCGGCAAGTCCACCACGCTCGCCGCCATGATCGACCGCATCAACTCCACCCGTCCCGACCATATCGTCACCATCGAAGACCCCATCGAGTTCTTGCACCGCGACAAGAAAGGCTTCGTCAACCAGCGCGAGGTGGAAGTGGACACGGCGAACTTCCCGGTCGCCTTGCGCGCCGCCCTCCGCCAGGACCCCGACGTCATCCTGGTGGGCGAGATGCGCGACCTGGAAACCATCTCCACCGCCCTGCTGGCCGCCGAGACCGGCCACATGGTCTTCTCCACCTTGCACACCCTGGACGCTACCGAGACCATCCAGCGCATCATCGCCGTCTTTCCCCCGCCCGAGCAGAAGCAGATTCGCCTCCAGTTGGCGAGCACCTTGAAGGCCATCGTCAGCCAGCGCCTGGTGCGCCGCGCCGACGGCAACGGCCGCGTCCCCGCCGTCGAAGTGCTGATGGCTACGGCCTACATTCGTGACTGCATCATCAATCCGGACAAGACCCGCCTGATCAAGGACGCCATCGCCGCCGGCACCTCCCAGTACGGCATGCAGACCTTCGACCAGTCGATCTACGACCTGTACTCCAAGCAGTTGATCACCTACGAGGAAGCCCTGATGCGCGCCACCAACGTGGACGAATTCAAACTGCGCATGCAGGGCATCAGCTCCACCGCCGACGCGGCCCGCGAGCAGATGGAGCAGGCTATGCAGGACGCCGACCGCTTCGGCCGCTAGGGGGAAAACGCACGCCCCGCCGCCCGGTTCGTCGGCTGGATAAAGAACGGCTCCGCGCCTACGCTCTCCGCACCCTCACCCGCCGCGCCCACGCTACCCAGGAACTCCGCCACAAGCTTGCCCGCTGCGCCCTCAACCCGGGCGACGTCGACTCCATCCTCCGCGACTCCCTGGCTCGCGGCTGGCTGGACGACCAGCGCTTCGCCCGCAGCTACGCCCGCGCGCGCGCTACCCATCGCCGCCTGGGGCACTACCGCATCGCCCGTGAGCTCCGCCAGAAGGGCGTCGCCCCAGAGTGGATCGAGCAAGCCCTGGCCGAGGTCTTCCCCACCCAGGAAAACGAGCAGGCGCTCGTCCGCCAGCGCATCGAAAAACGCCTGCGCGGCCGGCGCCCGCCCTACCCCCAAAAACTCCTCCGCTCCCTCTACGCCAGTTTGTTGCGGGCGGGTTTCTCCTCTGCCATAATACGAAACGAATTGTTCGGGCGCGTCCGCAGCGACCTGGCGGACGAGTTCGCGGTGAACGAGGCCGAGTCGGCCAAGGACGAGCAGGCGTGACCTCCAACGAAATCCGGCGCACCTTCTTGGAGTTTTTCACGCGCCGGGGCCACCGGCGGGTCCGCTCCAGCTCCCTCGTCCCCGTGGCCGACCCCACCCTGCTCTTCACCAACGCGGGGATGAACCAGTTCAAGGACGTCTTCCTGGGCCTCGAGCCCCGCGACTACCAGCGCGCCACCACCTCCCAGAAGTGCCTCCGCGTCAGCGGCAAGCACAACGACCTCGAGAACGTCGGCCGCACTCGCCGCCATCACACCTTCTTCGAAATGCTGGGGAACTTCTCCTTCGGCGACTACTTCAAGCCCAAGGCCATCGCCTACGCCTGGGAATTGATGACCCAGGTCTACAACCTCCCCGGCGAGAAGCTCATCGCCACCGTCTTCGAGGAAGACGACGAGGCCTACCGCGTCTGGGAGAAAGAAATCGGCCTCCCCCCCGACCGCCTCTTCCGCCTGGGCGCCGACGAAAACTACTGGGCCATGGGCGAGACCGGCCCCTGCGGGCCCTGCTCCGAGCTCCAGTTCGACTTCGGCCCGGCGGCCAGCGACCTCGGCCACCAGGACTGCCGCTTCCCCTGCGATTGCGGGCGTTACGTTGAGCTCTGGAACCTGGTCTTTATGCAGTTCAACCGCGATGCGAGCGGCGAGCTGGCTCCCCTGCCCAAGCCTTCCGTCGATACCGGGGCCGGCCTGGAGCGTCTGGCCGCCGCCTTGCAAGGCAAAATCAGCAACTACGACACTGACCTGTTCCGACCCCTCATCGACCACGCCACCGAATTGTCGGGTGCGAGCTACGGCGCCAACCCCAAGACCGACACCGCCCTCCGCGTCATCGCCGACCACAGCCGCGCCGCCGCCTTCGCCGTCGCCGACGGCGTCCTGCCCTCGAACGAAGGCCGCGGCTACGTCCTGCGCAAAATCATCCGCCGCGCCATCGACTACGGCCGTCAGCTCGGCCTGGAAAAACCTTTCCTCTTTGAAATGGTCGGCCGCGTGGCCGAACTGATGCGCGAGCCCTACCCCGAACTGCTCGACTCCCTCCAGCGCCTCGCCACCGTCATCAAGAACGAAGAAGAAAAGTACGCGCGTCTCGTGGTGCCCGCCCTCAAATCATTCGAACGCGTTGTCTACACGATGGACGACTCTGCCGAGCCCATGAGGTTCGTCGTGCGCGACACTCCTTTCGAAGAGGGGATGGTCACGGGGACCAAACTCTTTTATGCATACGGTACCCTAGGTTTGCGCCCGGACTACATCCTAGAAGACTGGGCGCCTTCGCGCGGATTCAAGATCGCACCCGACGCTCGTGCAAAGTTTCAGGAACTCCTAGAGCAAGAGCGGGAGCGGGCCAAGGCTTCCTGGAAGGGCGTGGCCAAGGAAGTCGCCAGTCCCATCTACCAGGAACTGGCGCGGACGCAGCCGACGGTTTTCCTGGGCTACCAGGAGACGACCGCGCGCGAATGCCATCTTGTCGCCCTGGTTACCCCCGAAGGCTCGGTCAAGGAAATCTCCGCGGGCGCAGAAGCCGAAGTCGTTCTCGACCAAACTCCCTTCTACGCCGAAGCCGGCGGCCAGGTGGGCGACACCGGCCAATTCCTCTCCCCGGAGGGCGACCAGGAATTGGCCGAGGTGCGCGGCACCCACTCTCCCATCGCCGGCGTCATCGTCCACAAGATTCGCGCCAAAGAAAAACTCAAGGCCGGCGACCGGGTCATCGCCGCGGTCAACCTGGAAGCCCGCCAGGCCACCATGCGGAACCATACCGGCACCCACCTGTTGCACGCGGCCCTCCGCCAGGTGCTGGGCCCGCACGTCAAGCAGTCGGGGTCGCTGGTCGCCCCCGACCGCCTGCGCTTCGACTTCACCCACTACGCCCCGCTCGACCCCGAGGAGCTGAACGAGATCGAGCGCCTCGCCAACCAGCACATCCTGCGCGACGCCCCTCTCTCCGAAGAACGCATGGACCTCGATCACGCCCTCCGCAGCGGCGCCCTGGCCTTCTTCGGCGACAAGTACCCGGAGAGGAACGTCCGCGTCATCACCGTCCCCGACCCGGCGGACGAGCGCGGCTTCTTCTCGAAAGAGCTCTGCGGCGGCACCCACGTCGCCCACACCGGCCAGATCGGCGTGCTCAAGATTACCTCCGAGTCCAGCATCGCCGCCGGCGTCCGCCGCCTCGAGGCCCTTACCGGCCAGGGTGCCCTGGCCCAGTACCAGCAAGCCCGGGAGACCCTGAAGCAAACGGCCGAAGCCCTGCGCGTCAAAGAATCCGACCTCCCGGAGGCGGTTGCCCGCCTAGCCCAGCAGGTCAAGCAGCTCGAAAAGCGCCTGCAGGCCGCCAAGCAGCGCAGCGCCCAGCAGCAGGTGGACGAGCTGGTCGAGCGCGTCCGCCAGGTCAAGGGCATTGAAGTGCTGGCCACGGTTGTCCAGGACGTCGACCGCACCACCATGCGCGCCCTGGTCGACACCCTGCGGCAGAAGCTGGGCTCAGCGGTGGTGGTGCTGGGGACCACGGTGGACGGTAAAGTGGCTTTGATTTCCGCCGTGACCAAAGACCTGACCAAGAAGCTCCACGCCGGCAAGATCGTCAAAGAAGTAGCCCAACGGGTGGGCGGCTCGGGCGGCGGCCGGCCCGACCTGGCCGAGGCCGGCGGCAAGGACCCCGCCCGGCTCCAGCAGGCTCTCGACGAGGTCTACGCCATTGTGGAAAAAATGCTTTGACACCGCGCCTTTGTGGTATACTCCCCGAGCGCTGGAAACGTTCCTGTCTATGCGGGCTGCCCGCCCAAAGGTCGGCGGTGGCAGTTCTCCCTCCCTGAAAAAAGACGTGTCCGCGATAGCCTATCTGAGGGCTGTAGGGTTCCTGCTGGCGCTGGTGCTCAGCGCCGGGCTGGCGTCTGCGCGGGCGGAGATTATCGCCTACGTGGACGAGAACGGTCGCCGCATCTACGTCAACGTCGAAGACGAGGAGCTCCGCGTGGCGGTCGAGCGCGGCGGCGCCTCCGCGGCGCAGCACCTCCTCGAGCGTCGTCGCGGCTCCATGCCCGGCATCGAGCAACACATCCGCCAGGCGGCCCGCGAAAACTCCGTCGACCCTCTGCTCATCCACGCCATCATTCAAGTGGAATCCGCCTGGAACCCTCGCGCCCGCTCCCGCAAAGGAGCCCTGGGGTTGATGCAACTTATGCCGGCCACCGGGGCCCGCTTCGGCGTGCGCGACTTCTTCGACCCCAAGCAGAACGTCACCGGCGGCGTCCGCTACCTCCGCTTCCTGCTCGACCGCTTCGACAACGACCCGCAGCTCGCCCTGGCTGCCTACAACGCCGGTGAAAACGCAGTGGCCGCCGCCGGCGGCGTCCCCCCCTACCGGGAGACCCGCGAGTACCTGAAGCGGGTGAACGCCCTCTACGAGTTCAGCCGGAGCCACGTCCCCGGCACGGGAAGCATCTACCAGGTGGCAGACGAACAAGGACGAACCATCTACATAAACGACTAGAGAAGGCGGGCGACTCGGAGCGAAACCGGTGATGGGCTTCTTCTTCAGGCAACCAGGCGGCAGGGTTCGGACGGGGGCTGTGATCCTGGGTATCCTCCTCGCCCTCTTCTTGGCTTCCCTTCCCGCACAGGCTCGCCTCACCAGGAAACAACGCCAGGAACGCTACCGCATCGGCAAGCAGCAACTCGAGCAGGCCAACCGCCTGCGGGCCAACCTGGAAGGCACCCCCCAAAACCAGCGCAAAGAAAACAGCTACCTCTCCATCGTCCACCGCTACCGCCGTGTCTACGACATCGCCCCCTTCAGCGGCATTGCCGCCGACGCCCTGGCCGCCGCCGCCGAGATGTACACCAACATGGGGAAGCAGTTCGACCCCAAATACTGGCAGAAGGCCATCGAAACCTACCGCTTCCTTCGCCGCGAATACCCCCACAGCAAGTACGCCGACGACGCTCTCTTCAACATCGCTCAGATCCAGCAAGTCCACCTGAGCGACCTGGAAGCTGCCCTGGCCACCTATCAGGATTTCCTCCGCACCTATCCCAATTCCCGCTACGCTCCCAAGGCTCGCCAGCGCATTGGCTCCATCCGCGCCCAACGGGCCTCCCGCCAGCGAAGCGACCGCGTCGAAGTCCGCAGCATCCGCTACTGGAACACCCGGAACTACACCCGGGTGGTCGTCGACCTGGAGGGCAAAGTCGACTACCGCCAGGGCCGCATCAGCAACCCCGACCGCATTTTCTTCGACCTCTTGGAGACTGAACTCAGTACGGTCTTGAACGGCAAGACCTTCGACGTCGAAGAAGGTCTGCTCCACCGCATCCGGGTCGCCAAGAACCGCTCCGGGGTCACCCGGGTCGTCCTGGAAGTGAACAACGCCGAAGACTACACCGTCTTCACCCTGCCCAACCCCTTCCGGCTGGTGGTTGATATTCGCGGCCCCACCCGCACCGAACGAGCCCGCCGCCAACCCTCATCCACCGAAGCCACCCCCAGGG